>CALBKQ010000223.1 GCA_937895645.1 uncultured Clostridia bacterium | reverse complement strand
TCAAAATAGCAATCTGTGGTCTTTTAATTGGTATTGTTATTGGTACTCTTATTGCTATTGTAAGAGTGTTACCAAAATATAAGCTTTTGCCAAGAATACTTAACGGAATTTGTAGCTTTTATGTAGCATTTTTCAGAGGTACACCAATGGTTGTGCAACTTCTTTTGTCGTATTATGTTGCACTTCCACTTATGGGACTTAACATACCGTCAGTAACGGTTGCCTTGTTTGTTTTCGGCCTTAACTCCGGTGCCTACATATCAGAAATTATGCGTGGTGGTATTCAGTCTGTTGACCCGGGACAAATGGAGGGTGGACGCGCTATCGGTTTAAGCTTCGGTACAACAATGATTAAAATTGTTATTCCACAGGCAATTAAGAATATCTTGCCTACACTTGGTAACGAGTTTATTACACTTATCAAAGAAACATCTGTTGTAAGCTTTGTTGGTGCTCTTGACTTGTATGTTGCATTTAACCGTATCGGTTCAAACAGTTACGAATTTATGGTGCCATATCTTGTAATGGCTCTCATTTATATTGTACTTGTTCTTATAATCAGCGGTCTTGTTAAATTGATGGAAAGGAGTCTGAGTAAAAGTGATAGAGGTCGTTAACCTTAACAAATCATTTGGCGAAATAGATGTCCTTCACGATATCAATATTAAAATCAACAAAGGCGAAAAAGTTGTTGTAGTTGGTCCCTCAGGCTCAGGCAAATCAACTTTCCTTCGTTGCCTTAACTGTATGGAAGACCCAACATCAGGCAGTATTATTTTCAACGGTGTTGATATTGCCGATATGAAGGTTGATATTAACATTCATCGTCAAAAAATGGGAATGGTTTTCCAACATTTTAATCTTTTCAACAACAAAACAGTTATTGAAAACATTATGCTCGCTCCCGTTTATGTTGAGAAAAAGCGAATGAAAAAACTTCGTCGCAAAAATCCAAACAATGAAACAGTAAAGAGCGTAAAAGAGATTAAAGAAGATGCAAAAGCACAGGCTATTGAATTGCTTAAACGTATCGGTCTTGAAGATAAGGCGGACGCATACCCAAGTCAACTTTCAGGTGGTCAGAAACAGCGTGTTGCTATTGTCCGTGCACTTGCTATGAATCCTGATGTTATTCTTTTCGACGAACCAACATCTGCCCTTGACCCTGAAATGGTAGGCGAAGTTCTTGAACTTATGAAAGAACTTGCAGACAGCGGTATGACAATGGTTGTTGTTACTCACGAAATGGGATTTGCCCGCGAAGTTGGTACTCGCGTAATCTTTATGGACGAGGGTAGAATTATTGAAGAAAATAATCCTAAAGACTTCTTTGAAAATCCAAAAAATGAGCGTCTTCAGGAATTTTTATCAAAAGTTTTATAATAAAAAAATATCACTTCGGCATACTATTGCTGAGGTGATTTTTTATGACTAACAATATGAGCATGGATGTTCGTGCGTATTTTAATACATTGCCTGCGTCAGTACGCACTGCTATTGTGGAGTCAGGGGCAAAGTTCGATACAGTTGAACAACTTAAAGTCCTTGCTGAAAGTTATATGAACAAGTAAAATGTGAAACACAAAATGTACGGGACGATGCTCTTTCGCCCCGTATTTATTATTGACAAACCAACAAAAAAATAGTTTAATATATAGGATATAAAATTTTTAGCAAAGGTGATACATAATGGAAAACACCGTAGAAAAGAAAAAGATAGTTTTAAGTGCTATTCAGCCAACAGGCACTCCAACATTGGGCAACTACCTTGGTGCACTTAAAAACTGGAAAAATATGAAGGACGACTACAACTGCCTTTATGCAGTTGCAGATTTGCATTCTCTTACAGTCCGTCCTGAGCCTGCAACACTTCGCAAAAACACAATGGAACTTTATGCGATTTTGTTAGCACTCGGTCTTGACCCTGAAGAAAGCATTGTTTTTATTCAAAGTCATGTGCCACAACACGCACAACTTGCATGGCTCTTAAATTGTTGCACACAGTTTGGTGAAGCAGCAAGAATGACACAGTTTAAGGATAAGAGTGAAAAGCACCCTGAAAATGTAAATGTAGGTCTTTTCACATACCCAATTTTGATGGCTGCTGATATTCTTCTTTATCAGGCAGACTATGTGCCGATTGGTGCAGACCAGAAACAACACCTTGAAATTGCACGTGATATTGCAGAACGTTTTAATACAGTTTATGGTAATACATTTACACTTCCTGAGCCATTTATCGGCAAGGTTGGTGCAAGAGTAATGTCACTTCAGGACCCAACATCAAAAATGAGTAAATCTGACTTAAATCCAAAGGGCTATATCTCAATGCTTGATGATGACAATGTAATTGTTAAGAAAATCAAGAGTGCTGTTACAGACAGTGAAGCAAAAGTAAGATATGCTGATGGCAAAGACGGTATTAACAACCTTATGGGTATTTACTCTTGTTGCACAGGTCTTTCTTATGAACAGATTGAAAAAGATTTTGATGGCAAAGGTTACGGCGATTTCAAACAGGCAGTAGCAGAAGCAGTTGTTGAAGAACTTCGTCCATTCAAGGCAGAATTTAACCGTCTTATCAACGATAAGGCATACCTTAATGAGTGTGCAAAAAATGGTGCAGAAAAAGCAAGTCGCTTTGCACAAAGAACACTCAACAAGGCAATGAAAAAGTCAGGATTATATCAGTTATAATTTGTTTATTTTCCCGTTATACTGCCTTGCTCTCAACTCGCAGTATCAACATACAGCTTCGTTTCGGCAAGATTGTCTAACGAAAAAATAAATCAAATTATTTGCCAAAGGCTGTAGGGGCGATTTGCGAATCGCCCTTTTTCTTTTAATCATCATATAACGCCTGAAAAATAAACCGTGTAGCAAACATAACGCCCTTAATAAATGCATGGCGTTCGCTTATTCTGCCAAGTTCAGATACTGCTCTGTCATATTCTTCAAGAAAAACGATTTGCTCGTCTGAAAGCTTTGAACGGAAAATATCTTCACTTTTTGTGTAATTCTTTACAAGGATGTCTTCTTTTTTAGTGTTTTTAATGGGTACTTCAATTAAATAATAATTCCACAAGTCTTCTAAATCTCTTCGCATAATAAAATCTCCTTTAATGTCTACATCCAAAATGGTTACAAACCAATTATAGTAGCCAAATTGGTTACTGTCAAGAGAAAAGTTTATTTGTATTGTAAAATTTTAGCAGGTGATGTTATGAATTACACAAAGAGATTGTATGACTTGAGAACAGATAACGATTTAACACAAGAAGATGTTGCTCGTGTCCTCAATACAACAAAACAGAATTATGGTAGATATGAAAATGGGAAACGCAAGTTGAATATTGATGATTTGATTACATTAAGTAAATTTTATAAAGTATCAACAGATTATATTTTGTGTTTGAAAAACGAACCATAATTTTTAATTTTTTGTTGACATTAGCACTTTACTGTGCTAAAATACTTAACAATCAGCAAACAGAGGTAATATTTATGAAAACTCTTAATTTCGCAGCTGAATATTTTTACTTTAGCTTTTTCTTTAATAAGAAAAGGTTTAGTTTCACTGCGGAAAAATAAAGATTGCTGAAATAATAGTAATTTTTTAATCCCACAGTGAAGGCTGTGGGATTTTTTGTTAAAGGAGTAAGAAATATGGTAGTAATTCTTAAAAATCAGGTTGACCCTAAAAAAGTCGAAAATTTAACTAACTGGTTGCACGAGCAGAAACTTGTAATCAATGAAGTTGTGGGTGAATACCAGACAATTCTCGGTCTTATCGGTGACACAAGTCGTGTTGACATCGATTTAATTCAGAGCCTTGACATTGTTGAGGACGTAAGACGAATTTCAGAGCCTTACAAATGTGCAAACAGAAAATTCCACCCTGACGACACAGTTATTGATGTTGAAGGTTATAAAATTGGTGGTGGCAACTTCCAATTCTTCGCAGGTCCTTGTTCGATTGAAAGCAGAGAACAAATTTTAAGTATTGCAAAAGATGTTAAAAATGCGGGTGCTAACTTCCTTCGTGGTGGTGCGTTCAAACCTCGTACATCTCCATACGCTTTCCAAGGTATGCGTGGCGAAGGTCTTGAATTAATGCTTGAAGCAAAAAAAGAAACAGGTATGCCAATCGTAACTGAAATTATGGACGCATCTCATATTCCGCTTTTCGAAAATGTTGATGTTATTCAGGTTGGCGCTCGTAATATGCAAAACTTTGAGCTCTTAAAAGAACTTGGTCATCTTGATAAACCGGTTTTCTTAAAGCGTGGTCTTTCAAGTACATTCCAGGAACTTTTAATGAGTGCTGAATATATTATGGCAGGTGGTAACGAAAAGGTTATCCTTTGTGAGCGTGGTATCCGTACATTTGAAACTGCTACAAGAAATACACTTGATTTGTCAGCAGTTCCAATGCTTAAAGAAAAATCACACTTGCCTGTAGTTATTGACCCATCACACGCGTCAGGTATTGCAAGATTTGTAAAACCAATGTCATTGGCAGCGGCAGCTTGTGGCGCAGACGGTCTTATGATTGAAGTACATAACGACCCTGCAAAAGCACTTTGTGACGGCCCTCAGGCACTCACACCACCACAATTCACAGATGTTGTGAATTCAGTAAATAAAGTATTGGAAGCAGTGAAATAATGAAAGTCGGAATTATCGGTTTAGGTCTTATGGGCGGTTCACTTGCCAAAGCAATCAGTTTTGGCACAGGGCATACTGTATGGGGGACTAACAGAAGCCCCGAAGCAGTACAAAAGGCACTCTTTGTAGGTGCAATTCAAAAAGAACTTAAAAAAGAAGATTTGAAAGAGTGCGATTTGGTAATAGTATCTCTTTACCCTGAAGCATCTATTGACTACATTAAAGAAAATGCAAAACTTTTCAAAAAAGGCGCAATCGTTATGGATATAAGCGGTGTTAAACGCTATGTCTGTGACGCCCTTTATGATACTGCAAAAGAGAATGACTTTGTATTTATCGGTGCACACCCAATGGCAGGTTTACACTTGTCAGGATTTGAACACTCCACCGCGAAAATTTTCAACAATTCTTCAATGATTCTTACTCCTTATGAAGATACACCGTGGGGATATATAAGTACAGTCAAAGAACTTTTTTTGAGCATCGGTTTTACTAATATTCAGATGTCAACTCCCGATGAGCACGATAAAATTATCGCTTTCACATCACAACTTGCTCATGTAGTGTCAAATGCTTATGTGAAAAGTCCTAACGCACTTATTCATAAAGGATTTTCAGCAGGTAGTTACAAGGACTTAACTCGTGTTGCATATCTTAACGAAAATATGTGGTCAGAATTATTTTTAGAAAACCGCGATAATCTTGTAAATGAAATTGACGCAATAGTGAAAAATTTGGTACAATATAAAAAAGCATTAGAAAATAATGACCGTGAAAGATTAACAGAACTACTTCGCGATGGTAAAAATTTGAAAGAACAGATTGACGGGTGAAAGTATGGAAACAGTTAAAGTAACCGCATCAAAAGAATATATTGTGCATATTGGAAAAGGTTTTCTTGATACAATAGGCGAGAAAATCAGCGAAATCAAACGAACTTGCCGAGTAGTACTTGTGTCAGACGATACAGTTTATGCACTTTACGGTGAAAGAGTAAAAAAGAGTTTAACCAGGGCAGGTTATTCGGTTTGCGAATTTATATTTCCACATGGTGAAGATGCAAAATCTCTTGAAAACTTTGGCAAAATGCAGGAATTCTGTGCTGAAAACAGCATTACAAGAACAGACCTTTTTGTTGCTCTCGGCGGTGGTGTAACAGGTGACCTTACAGGCTTTGTTGCATCTACTTATCTTCGTGGTGTTGACTTTGTGCAGATTCCTACAACAGTGCTTTCAATGGTTGACTCATCTGTTGGCGGGAAAACTGCAATCAATCTTAATGCAGGTAAAAACCTTTGCGGTGCGTTTTATCAGCCAATCGCAGTTTATGCAGATTGCGAAACTCTTAACACATTACCCGAAGAAACATTTAATGAGGGATGTGCTGAAATCATTAAATATGGTATGATTTTAGATGGCGATTTTCTTACATATTTAAGCAATAATAGCATTAAAGAAAATATAGAATATGTAATTAAGCGTTGCGTTGAGATTAAACGTGACGTTGTTGACCGTGACGAGTTTGAAAAAGGTGAGCGTAAACTTCTCAACTTTGGTCACACAATTGGTCATGCAATCGAAAAATGCAGTAATCTTACAATTTCTCACGGCAACGCAGTTGCAATCGGTATGGTTATTGCAACAAAAGGTGCTTATGAAATTGGTATGTCTGATGAAGATTACAGTGATGTGCTTTTGCCAATTCTTAAAGCCAATAACTTGCCAACAACCTGTGACTTTTCAGCAGAAGAATTATACAAAGCCTCTCTTTCAGATAAAAAGAGAAGTCTTGATACAATGGCGCTTATAGTCCCTGAAGAATACGGTCTTTGCAAGATTATGAAACTTCCTGTTGAGGATTTATTGAATTTTATAGAAAAAGGTATGAACTAAATGGAAATGAGATGCACACCGTCACGCCTTTCGGGACGAATAAATGCAATTTCATCAAAATCAGATGCACATAGGCTTTTAATCTGTGCTGCCTTATCTGACAAACCTACAAAAATTAACTGTAACTGTTTGTCAAAAGATATCGTGGCAACTGCAGAATGCCTTAAAAGCATAGGTGCAGATATTACTGTGGGTAACGGTGCAATTACTGTTACCCCACAACCATTTAATAAGAAAGCAACACTTAATTGTATTGAAAGTGGCTCAACTTTAAGATTTTTGTTGCCAGTTGTATCTGCGCTTGGCATTGATGCCACATTTAAGGGGCAAGGCAGATTGCCCGAAAGACCGATTTCTCCGTTAAAAGAAGAAATGGAGAAAAAAGGTGTTACATTCCATACGGGTAGTGAATTTCCGTTACACCTTATAGGCGAATTGCAAGCGGGCGAGTATGAAATAGCAGGGAATATCAGCTCACAGTTCATTACGGGACTTCTTTTTGCACTTCCCATACTTAACGGCGACAGTAAAATCAAGCTTATTCCACCTGTGGAGTCAAGGTCATATCTTAATATTACACTTTCAGCGCTTCGCAAATTTGGAATTGAAATAAATGAAGAAGAAAATCTTTACATAATAAAAGGTAATCAAAAATATATTTCCCCAAGTGAAATTACAGTTGACGGGGATTGGTCAAACGGTGCATTTTTCCTCTGCGCAGGGGCACTCTCAAAAGATGGTATTACAGTATCAGGGCTTGATGTTAATTCGCCACAAGGGGATAAAAAAATTCTTGAAATCTTGCGAAGAATGGGTGCAGATGTAACTATAAACGGC
>CALBKQ010000222.1 GCA_937895645.1 uncultured Clostridia bacterium | reverse complement strand
CTAAAGAGGGTATATCAGCACATTGTGTTTGCCTTGTTGAGTATAAGAAAATTAAATTTATATAAATTACTTTACCTGTTGTCAAGTGATAGCAGGTATTTTTTTGTCAAAAAAAGTTTAACATCATAGTATATAACGGGTGATGTTTACAATGAATAAAGCAATTGTAAAATTTTCCTCCGTAACTTATGCACTAAAGGCAAAGGGACTTGTTGAAAATTACGGAGGTAAAGCAATAATAAGAAAAAATACAAAAGCTACAGCAGGTGAAGGTTGTGGTTATAGTCTCATAGTAACGGGTAATGTAACAAAAGTCTTGAATTTATTTGACTTGAACAGGGTCAAGTATATAAGTTATGAGATGATATAAATGATTTATTTAGATAATAGTGCAACATCTTATCCAAAACCCGAATGTGTAATCCAAGCTATGCATAACTCTTTTTATAAGTTTGGTGCAAATTCTGGCAGAGGGGCTTATGAAATGGCAATTAATACTACCGAGCAGATTTATAACTGTCGCAAAAAGGTAGCAGAATTCTTTAATGCAGATGATGTTGAAAGAGTAATATTCACGTATAATTGCACCACCGCACTGAATATGGCAATTAAAGGGTTAGCAAGTAATAATGCACATTTTATAATTTCAGATTTAGAGCATAATGCAGTATTACGACCGTTAGAAACGCTTAAACAAAAGGGGTTTTGTGATTATAGTATAGCAAAAGTTTCAGTTGATGATTACCAGACACTTAAAAATTTCAAAAACGAAATTAATAATAATACAGTTGCAATAATCTGCACGGGTGCATCAAACGTATTTGGTATAATACCGCCATATAAAATGCTTTCGAATCTTGCTCACAAGAATAATTTACTCTTCATTATGGATTGTTCGCAGATTGCCGGAACAGTACCGATTGATATGAAAAAAGATGGTATTGATATTCTTTGCTGTGCAGGTCATAAAGGACTTATGGGTCCAACAGGTACAGGGCTAATGATAATAAACTATAATATTCATCTTGAATCTTTTGTAGAAGGTGGCACAGGCAGTAACTCTATGAGCGCAATTCAACCAGATGTTTTGCCTGATAAATTTGAAAGCGGAACACCAAATGTTCAAGGAATTATTGGCCTTTCATCTGCAATGGATTTTATAAAGAAAAACAATGTCAGAAGAATTTATGAGCATGAGATTTCATTTTTGAAATATCTTCATAAAAGTCTTGAAAATATCGACAACGTAATTCTTTATACAAATTTTTATGATAAAAAACAATATCTTGCTCCAATACTTTCGTTTAATATAAAAAACATGCACAGTGAAGATGTTGCAGAAAGATTGAGCAGTGTTGGAATATGCGTAAGGGCGGGCCTTCATTGTGCACCTTTGGCACACAAAAAGTTTGATACAGAAAATATAGGAACTGTCAGGATTTCTCCGTCAATTTTCACTAAAAAAAGTGATATAGATTTTTTAATAAAATCTGTTATAAAAATTGCAAAATCAAATTAGTTGTGATACAATATATTGTGAATATGTGTATCTGTATGTAATTTACGGATTGTTTACAGATTTTTTACAATATATTGTATTATTTTTTTGGAAAGAGTGAGAAAATTATGGTTGCAGATTTCTTTGTTGATTTGTTAGAAAACATTAAACGTGCATTACTCTCATTTAGTGGAATAATCGATTTGTTTGATGTTATTTTAGTTGCTTTTGTTATATATAGTGCAATAAAACTGATTCGTGGTACTCGCGCTTTCCAACTTGCTAAGGGTGTGTTGGTACTTGCATTATTATATGCAATCGTAACATTGTTTGAAATGCGTGCAAGTGAATTTATTCTTAGTTTTGTGTTTACAAACTTGTTAATGATTCTTGTTGTTATTTTTGCACCGGAAATCAGACATGCTCTTGAAACAATGGGCAGAGGTTCAGCAAACATTTCAAGCATTCTCAACTTCAAGAATAAAGATGAAACTGAACTTCAGGAGAATATCAAGAATTCAATAAATGGTGTTTGTCGTGCTTGTGCTGATATGAGTGATAAACAGGTTGGGGCTCTTATTGTTTTTGAAAAGGATACTTTACTTGGTGAAATTGCTAAAACAGGTACTGCGCTTGACGCTGTTGTAACTGCTGAAATCATTGGTAATATTTTCTTTCCTAAAGCACCTATGCATGATGGGGCTATAATTATCAAAGATGGCAGAGTTATTTCAGCAGGTTGCATTCTTCCGCTTACAAACAATAATCTTTTAAGTCGAGAACTTGGGACAAGACACCGTGCAGCTGTCGGCATGAGTGAGTTGAGTGACGCAATAGTTGTGGTAGTATCAGAAGAAACAGGTGCTATTTCTGTTGCTGAAAGGGGAACACTTAAAAGAGGTATTTCTGATGGTGACCTTCGTGAAATTCTTATGAAGAATTTTATTAAGGAAGACGATAAAGAAACAAGCAAAATTAAGAAAATTTTGAGAGGTAACAAAAATGAAAAATAATAAAGATACAAATAAATCAAAATTTTCTTTTTCAGAACTTGTACGCGATAACAGATTTATTGCAGTTTTGTCTTTTGTTATAGCATTTTCAATATGGATTTGGATTGCTATTGAAAAAAGCCCTGAAGTTCAACAAGTTATTACCGATGTTCCTGTTCAGCTTAATCTTGAAAATACTATTCCTGAACAACTTGGTCTTCAGATATTTGGTGAGTCAGAGTTTAAGGTGGATGTAACAGTTAAAGGTAAAAAATACATAGTTTCATCTCTTGAAAAAGATGATATACAAGTAGTTGCAAATACGAATCGTGTAGATAGTGCAGGTTTGTGGACATTGCAATTAAAGGTGAATCCTACAGACAGTTCTGACGATTTTACAATTTCTTCAACTTCGCAAACTTTCGTTGAAGTATATTTTGACAAGTATAAAGAACTTGAAGTAGCGCTTGAAGGTATTATTGATACAAAACTTGAAAGTTATGTTCCTGAAGATTGTCTTGCAGGTGATGTAGTTCTTTCAAAAAATACAGTTCTTATCAGTGGCCCTGCAAGTGAAATTAACAGAGTTACAGGCGTATCAGCAACTGCTACTATTGAAAATGTTTTGGAAAAGACAACCACTTTTGATACTAAAATTGTTATAAATACGACTGATGGTATACCACTTGAGTACACATTAATCAATGCTGGTGATAGTAATGTGACAATGGCAGTTCCTGTGCTTAAAGTAGTCACACTTCCAACAGCTGTTGAGTTCAAGAATGCACCGTCATATTTCATAAATAATCCTTTGAAATATACAGTTTATCCATCAACAGTAAAAGTTGCAATACCTGTTGACGCTATTGAAACTACAGAACACTTTGTTGTTGACACAATTGATTTTGCAGATATAAGAAACAGTTATAATACTTTTTATGTAAATACAGACTCTATTACTTCATATAAAATTATGGATGAAAATATCAAGCGTTTCAGAATAAGTGTAAATGCGTCTGATATGAGCACAAAAACAATGACAGTGCCGTCATCAACTATTAAAATCAGAAATGACAGAGATGATTTTGACGTGCGTCTTAATACTACAAAAGATATTACAATAACTCTTGTAGGTCCACAGGCAGATATTGATGCTATCACTGCTGATAATATAAGAATTGAAGTTGATACTGCCGATAAAACAATTGTTAATGATACAAAAGTTCTTCAGGGCAAGGTAGTTGTTACGGGTGATTATAACTGTTGGGCAATCGGCAAATATGATATTAAGGTTGCAGTAAACCCGCAATAATAAATTAAAGAGAGGTGACAGATAATGAAAAAAATATCAGTATTATTTATTACTATCATTATCTGTTGCCTTTTTTCAGGTTGTAATATAAATATTTCTTCTGTTGATGCGCTTATGCGTCCTCCAAAACTCAGTGGTGAAAATAGTCTGCTTCAACAGACTTTTGAGTCAACTGTGGGGGACAGTGAAAGTATTGTTATGAAAACCCCTGTCAGTGGTGACAACAGGTCTTCATACTTGCTTTATGACCTTGATAATGATTCAGTTCGGGAAGCTCTTGTACTTTACTCTGACCCCATTAAAGATGATTTGGCATATGTGACGGTGTTTAAGTTTATAAACAATAAATGGTCATTTGTCTCAACTATAAAAGGCAGAAGCAGTGAAATATATTCTGTTGATTTTGCAGATATAAATGGTGATGGCACTTTTGAAATACTTCTGAGTTGGTCACAAGTGATTTCTGGTGATAACTTTAAGCCTGCAAGTATGGTCAGTAGTGGTGATAAACTCTTAACAATTTATAGTTATAATGGTAGTTCAACTACACTGCTTAAAAATGAAGCATACACGAAATTGCTTGTTGAAGATATTAATAATGACTCTGCTGATGAACTGTTTATTCTCAATATAAGCCTTACAAATCAAGAAAAAGTGACGTTGGGAAGAATAGTTGCTTTTGATAAAGAGTATTCCATTGAGCAAGAGTTGAAATTTCAACTTACCGGTATGCTTGATATCCATAATATCGTTTGTGACACTTACTTAAATAACGAAGAAACTCACACAAGAGTTTATATTGATGGTTCTATAAGCGAAAGTGGAATTATTACAGAAGTTATCGATATAAAACATAGTGATTTCAGTATCTCATTACCGTTTTATGAAACTAATATTTCAGCACAACCATCAACTTTACGTGATGTGAGAGTTTATTCGCAAGACATTGACAATGACGGCCTTGTTGAAGTTCCTGTTATAGAAAAATTGCCGGGTGGAATTAAACTTTCAGTTACTGATGACCAAAAAAATGCCTTAAATCTTACAGTATGGTCAGAAATAAATAATAATAATGAGTTAGTTGTTGACTTCAAATGTTTATTTAATGGTACTTATGGTTATATGTTTGTATATCCTGAAAATTGGTTTGGCAGTATTACTGCTGTTTATAATGAAAAAAATGCAACTATTACATTCTATGCTTTAGACAGTAATGAAACTTTAATATCAGCGTTATTCTCAATAAAGTCAACATTTGAACTTGATTGGGCTGAAAACAGTAACGGTTATGAAAAGTTTGACGAAAACGGAGTGTATATTTACAGTTATTCAATTGTTGATGATGAAAATGATAATTTATATATCAGTTCTATTGAAAATAATTTTATTTTGATAAATCAGGAGTAATTTTATGAAATGTGTTTTGATTGCTGAAGACGAAGCATCTATCCGTGATTTTGTCGTAATAAATCTCAAAAGAAGTGGATACGAAGTTATTGAAGCGTCTGATGGTGAAGAAGCAATAGAAAAATTCAATAAATTCTGTAATCAGATTGATGTGGTAATACTTGATATTATGATGCCTGTTATAGATGGTCTTGAAGTTTGCAAATATATTCGTGAAAAGAGTAAAAGAACAGGCATTATTATGCTTACAGCACGTACTCAGGAAATGGATAAGGTTACAGGACTAATGGTGGGCGCTGACGATTATGTTACCAAACCATTTTCACCTTCTGAACTTATGGCGAGAATTGATGCCATTTACAGAAGAGTCTCATTAACTATTGATAATACTATTGAAGAAAAGCCTAACAGTGCCATTTCTCTTAATGAGTTTGTGCTTGATTTAAGAAGTCACACACTTACAAAATATGGTGAACCTGTTGAACTTACACAAGTTGAGTTTCAGATTATGGAGTTTTTCTTTTCAAATCCTAATGTTGCCCTTGAGCGTAATGAAATTTTGAAATTTGTATGGGGTGACTCATATTTCGGTGACGAAAAAGTTGTTGATGTTAATATTCATAGGTTGCGTAATAAAATTGAAGATGAACCATCACAACCAAAGCATCTTACAACTGTATGGGGTATGGGGTATAAGTGGATAATATAAAGCATTAAGGCGGTGATTATATGATAAAAAACAGTATAGTTAAGCGTTGGGCGCTTTCTGTTCTCGCAGGTATTATCATATTAATTATTGCCATTGGTGTTTCTATCGGATTTATTCTTAAAGAACAGTATTACAATTCTGTTGAAATGACACTTAACTCTCGAGCAAATGCTATGGTGTTATCTAACTTCAACTCGGCAGCTGCTATAAACGATGAAAACTTTATTAAAATCGGTAAAAGCTTTGTTGATAATTTTTCCGATAAAAATGTTATGGAAGTCTGGGTAATCGATAAAAACGGAAAGGTTGTGGTTTCCTCAACGGGATTTTCCGTAAAAGGTGAAAAATATCCTGATTATGATTATGCAAAGGCAAGTGATAATCGTAAAGGTTTTTGGACAGGTGAAATGCAAAGTGGCGAAAAAGTTATGGCAATGACTTATGTTTTGCCACAAAATGAAAACGGTGTAAACGGTGCAGTTAGATATATAATCTCACTTGAAGATGTTGACAGGCAACTGGTTTTTATCTGGATTATTATATCTGTGCTTTTGGTTGTATTCATATTGTTTGTTGTTACATCAGGTGCATTTTTTATAAATTCTATTATAAATCCTGTTCGAAAAATCAATGAAACAGCATCTAAAATTGCTAAAGGTGATTTTAATGTGTCTATAGAGAAATATAAATATGACGATGAAATCGGTCAACTTTGCGATACTATCAATAATATGGCACAAGAAATCGGCGAAACCGAAAGAATGAAAAATGAGTTTATTTCTACAGTCTCACATGAACTCAGAACACCACTTACTGCAATTAAAGGTTGGGGTGAGACAATTCGTTCAGCTAAAGAAGATGATGGTGAACTGATTGAAAAGGGTATAAATGTAATTGTAAATGAGTCTGAAAGACTTACAGATTTGGTTGAAGAACTTCTTGACTTTTCTCGTATGGAAAGTGGTAAACTAACACTTAAAGTAACAAAATTAGATATAGTAAAAGAACTTAATGAAGTGCTGGAAGTGTTTAGGGAGCGCTCAGAACGAGAGAATATTGATTTACTTATGAATATTCCTCATAACAGTCTCACTATTATGGGTGATAAAAACAGATTAAAACAAGTATTTGTCAATATAATTGACAATAGTTTCAAATATAATAAAAAAGATGGATTTGTAAAAGTGAATGTAGAGTGTACTAACACCGAGATTAAAGTGATTATATCTGATAACGGTTGTGGTATTTCTAAAAATGACTTGCCAAGAGTTCGGGAAAAATTTTATAAAGCAAATAACAGTCAGCGCGGTAGTGGTATAGGCCTTGCAGTCGCTGATGAAATAATAAAAATGCACGATGGCAAAATGTTAATTGAAAGTAAAATAGGTAGTGGTACAACAACTACATTGATTTTGCCACGAAAAAATAAGTAGGGAGTAATACATTTTGAGTAACCAGAAACACAAAACATCAA
>CALBKQ010000221.1 GCA_937895645.1 uncultured Clostridia bacterium | reverse complement strand
GCATGAGAAAGATAGATTCAGATATGTGGTGCGGGGCTATCAGGTCTTTATTCGATAATGAAGATAAATTTATAGAACTTTACAAAACCTTGCAACCAGTATTTATCTCAAATTGGAATTGCATTTATTGTGAAGGAAAAGCCTCATACTCCACTGAAACTGAACAGGTAACATTCGAACAAAACGATAACACCTTGAAGGTTGCTTGTAATATCAGCTCTTTTATGGAGCTTGTTAATATTGGGTGGACACTTTCTTTAGAAGCTCACACAGCGCCTCTTATAGAGAGCGTAACCTTCAACTTTGATACAGGTAGAACAAAGTTTGAACTTTGTACCCCAGAAGGTACACTTGTGTGCAGTGAAGACGTCACAAATGGAATTTCTATTAAATGCCAAACAAGTAAACTCTGTCAACTCATAAATGATAATATATTTGTGAAAAAAGAGATTACAAAGGCCTTTAACAAAATTTGGAAAGTTAAAATTCCGTTAACAATCAACGAGGTTGATGTTAATAAATTTATTTTTATGTGTTCTTTTCAAAGTTTTCCAAAAGAATTTTATAATTGCTTGCCCTTGAATGACGATTCTTCGTTTGACGCTACTTTTGATGAAATAAAAGAGCAACTTCATCAAAGTGAAAAATGTGTTAAAATTTTAAGCAAATCGTCTTTACCTAATATAAAATCAGTTAAAAAAGTTTTCTTTTCAAATCCTGCATTTTTCTTCTATCTTTATGAAGCTGAGCAATTGTGGGGGATTTTTAAGGACCCGAATTTGTTTTGTAGATTTCTTGACTCTAAAAATGCATTTGCAAACCTTCATATGATGCATATGTTTCCAAGAATAGTTGACTTTTATAGAGACTTTGCTAAAATAAAAACACCAGCCGAGCTTTTTAAATTAATGGTGTTTTTTGAGAATAAAGCTTGTACTTATGGAATTTACTATTCATCATTAAACAAATATCAGAAAGCCCTTGAACAAGAAAGATGGAAGACACTTGTAAAAAGCACAGCAAGAGACTATTTATGTTGGAGAATAGGCATTGATGTGGAAAGCTTTTTCTCTCGTGAAGATAAAAATCAGCTTTCAGATGAAATTCAAGACCAGGTTTGCAACGGATATACATTCACATTCTTCAGAAGTTATAACCAATTTTTTGTTGCTGCTAAAGAGTTGAAAAATTGCTTGAAGTCTGAAAGATTTTCAAATCCTATAGTCGGAGTAATGAAAAATGGACATTACATAGCGGCTCTTGAACTTTATGAAGATGAGAGATGGGTTATTCAAGCGATGCTTCAAAATAATGAATGCATCGAAGAAGATAAGCAAGTATTTGCGGCTATGAAAAAATGGTGCGCAAAAAACAAGCTTAGCTACGAACCAGATAAATATGACTTATTTTTACCATTTTAAGGAGGATTTAATTATGAATAAGAAAGTTTTAGTAATTAATTGTGGTAGCTCTTCATTAAAATACAGTTTATATGAAATGCCTAAAGAAAAGTTAATCTGTGCAGGTATATTTGAATCTTTAGACTCAGATAAAGTTGCAACTTATAAATATCTTGGGTACAAAATGGGCTGTTTTCACGATAAGGGACTGAAAAAGAAGGCAAAATGAAAAAGGTATATGATGATGTTAAAATGCATCCAAAAACAACTCATCACGATGCAATCATCAAAATGACCGAATTGCTTCTTCAAGAAGAAAATGGCGTAATCAAAGATTTATCAAAAGAAATTAGTGGTGTGGGTCATCGTGTTGTTCAAGGTGGGAATGTTTCCACTGAAAGCACACTTATTGACGACAATGTTATCAATGGTATCCGTGACCTTATTCCGTTGGCTCCGTTGCATAATCCTGCTCATATTACAGGAATTGAACTTTGTCGTGAAGTGTTCGGCAAAGACATACCACAAGTTGCAGTATTCGATAACGCTTTTCATAGTACAATGCCTGCAACATCATATATGTATGCTTTGCCTTACGAATTTTGCGCAGAACATAAAATCCGTAAATATGGATTCCATGGTACTTCGCACCGCTTTGTGGCAAACAGAGTGGCTGATATTATGAATAAACCACTTGAAGAACTCAAACTTATTACATGTCACCTCGGTAACGGTTGCTCCATTACTGCAATTAAAGATGGTAAGGTGCTTGATACTTCAATGGGCTTTACTCCACTTGATGGCTTTATGATGGGTACTCGTTGTGGTGCAATTGACCCATCAATTGTTACTTATCTTATGAGTAAGTATAATAAAGATGAACTTGACAATATCATGAACAAGCAAAGTGGCGTTCTTGGTATTTCAGGTGTTGCATCTGACGACAGAATTGTAGCTGAAGCTGCAGAAACCGGCACCGAAAGAGCTAAGCTCGCAAGAGATATGCAATGGTATCAGATTCGCAAGGTTATCGGCTCATTCATCGCAGCAATGAACGGTATTGATGCTATCGTATTCACAGGTGGTATCGGCGAAAATTGCCCTGAACTCCGTGAGGATGTAATCAACAACCTTTCATATCTTGGCATTTCACTTGATAAAGACGCTAATAATCAGCGCGGTAAAGA
>CALBKQ010000220.1 GCA_937895645.1 uncultured Clostridia bacterium | reverse complement strand
AATGCCTATTAAAATTGACGACCAATTACCAGCAAGACACAACTTAGAGTTAGAGAATATTTTCGTTATGACTGAGCAAAGAGCAAGTCTTCAGGACATTCGTCCGCTTAAAATTATTCTTCTTAACTTAATGCCTACAAAAATTGAAACTGAAACACAGATTTTGCGTCTTCTTAGCAACTCACCTTTACAGGTTGAAGTTGAACTTTTGCAAGTTGCTACTCATGAAAGCAAAAACACCAGTAAAGAACACATGCTCAAATTCTATAAGACATTTGACGACATCAAAGACCAAAAATTTGACGGCATGATTGTTACAGGGGCTCCTGTTGAAATGATGCCTTTTGAAGAGGTCGACTACTGGGAAGAACTTTGCAAAATCTTTGATTGGGCAAAGAGCCACGTTTATTCTTCGTTCCACATTTGTTGGGGTGCTCAGGCGGCTCTTTATTATCACTATGGTATTCCAAAATACAAACTTCCTGAAAAGATGTTTGGTGTTTTCCCACATAAGCCACTTGATATGTATCATCCGCTTCTTCGTGGTTTCAGTGATTTATATTATGTGCCACATTCAAGACACACAGAAACTAAAAAAGAAGATATTGCCCTGGTAAAAGATTTGCAAATCCTTTCTTACTCTGAGATTTCAGGCGTTCACCTTGTTGCAGATATGGAATGCAGAAACTTCTACTGCACAGGTCATAGTGAATATGACAGCGACACTCTCGCTCGCGAATATTTTAGGGATTTACACAAGGGATTAGACATTAAAATCCCATATAACTATTTCCCTAATGACGACACACGACTTACCCCACCACTTACCTGGCGCGGTGCAGGAAGTTTGTTATTCCAGAACTGGCTTAACTATTTTGTGTACCAAAGAACACCGTATGATGTTAATGAAATTAAATAATAAAAAGACCGAACAGAAATCAATCTGTTCGGTTTGTTTTTTGTTACGGGCTATTCGTAAATCTCCCCTACAATTATTCTTTTATTTCTTCTTGTTTATCTTTTCTTCTCTTTTTACCAATCTGAAAACCAATAAATGTTACAACAAATGGCACTATACTTATGAGATAATAGCATACAGGGTCGGTATCAAAATACTTATAATCCCAGTCATTATAGGCATATCTTCGGTATTCATTAACCATATTCATCATCGTGTCATGCGTAGCAACAGAAAAGTTGGCAAAAACATGGTAATTGTGATAACTTGCCATACCTAAAGAAAAAACTACTGTTAAAAATCTTATTGGCAACAAAGAAACAAAATCAGATATGGGATTACCTGTTTTATTCACCCAAAAGAAACCTATTATAAATGACGGAATAAGTGCCACAATATAAATTATAGCGTAAGGAATCAAGCACTCGTGGAAATCAGGTCCACTAGGCGAAATCTCAAAAGTTAATTCTCGAGAATAATCAATAGTAGCAAAATATGTAATTCCAAAAATCAAATTAAAAATACACCAGCCTAAAAATCCCCAACCACTGTTGGAAAAGAACTTCCCAGAATATTCTTTTTTAGTCATATTGTGTCACCTCTTATCTAAAATTTTGTAATAATAAAATTCTTATTACAATTCTATAATTGCACAAAAAATGTTTTTTGTCAAGCAATGATTTGTTACGTAAAGAAAAAGGACGATTTGAAATCGCCCTTATGTTTTACACTTTGCGTTCTGCACTCTGCACTTATTCTATTACTTTGTATCCTTGCTCTTCAACTGCTTTTTTGAGAGTTACTGGGGCGGCATCTGCATCGAGAGTTACGATTGCCGTACCGTCTTTATGGTTTACGATTGCTTCTCTTACCTCTGCTACACCTTCAAGTGCTTTTTTAACGTGTGCTTCACAGTGTGGGCACATCATACCTTCAATTTTCATTGTAATCTGCATAGGTTTATTCTCCTTTATTTTTGATTTTATTTTTTTATCTTTTTTACTATTGTGAATATCCTTGAAATTAAGTCGCAAAGCGTTTGATACAACACAGAATGACGATAAGCTCATAGCCGCTGCACCAAACATTGGGTTTAACTCCCAACCGAACACATTTATAAACAGACCTGCTGCAAGTGGTATTCCGATTGCATTATAGAAAAATGCCCAGAAAAGATTTTCATGAATGTTTTTAAGGGTTGCACGACTTAAACGAATTGCTGCGGGTACATCTGATAATTTACTGTTCATAAGGACGATATCTGCAGACTCGATTGCTACATCTGTTCCTGCACCTATTGCGACACCCATATCGGCACGGGTTAGTGCTGGTGCGTCGTTTATTCCGTCGCCTACCATCATTACTTTGCCTTTATCTTTAAGTGTGCGTATAACTTTTTCTTTACCATCAGGGAGTACTCCCGCTATAATCTCATTAACACCTGCTAATGTTCCTATTGCATTGGCAGTTTTTTCGTTATCACCTGTAAGCATTACTACTTTGATTCCCATATTCTGCAATTCTTTAATTGCTTGTGGGCTATCTTTTTTAACAGTATCAGCTACTGCTATTATTCCAAGAAGAGTGTTATCTATACTGAAAAGCAACGGTGTTTTACCATTTTCTGAAAGAGTTTCGGCTGTTTTAATTGTTTCTTCTGTAAGTGGAATCTGTTCACTTATAAACTTAAGGCTACCACCACAAAGAGTTTTACCATTCAACTCGGCTTTTACTCCGTTACCTGCAAGTGAAGTAAAGTTTTGTATCTCTGTCGGTTGAATTTTAAGTTCATTACCTTTTTCAACAATGGCTTTTGCTAACGGATGTTCACTTTTAATCTCAAGAGAATAAGCAAAACTTAAAAGTTCATTTTCACTTATATTTATTGGAATTATGTCGGTGACTTTTGGTTTGCCCTCGGTAATTGTACCTGTTTTATCAAGGACTACTGTGTTTACCCTACCTGTTTCTTCAAGGGAAACTGCAGTTTTGAAAAGAATACCATTTTTAGCACCAACACCATTACCAACCATAATAGCTACGGGTGTTGCAAGGCCTAAAGCACAAGGGCAACTGATAACAAGTACTGAAATACCACGGGCAAGTGCATAACCAATACTCTGCCCTGAAATCAGCCAACCGATAATTGTAATAATTGCGATTGTGATAACTACTGGCACAAATACACCTGAAACTTTATCGGCAATTTTGGCAATAGGTGCTTTTGTGGCAGCCGCATCACTTACCATTTTTATAATCTGTGAAAGAGTTGTATCTTCACCAACCCGCAAGGCTTCGCACTTAATAAAACCTGACTGATTTATTGTACCACCTGAAACTCTGTCACCTATATTTTTATCAACAGGAATACTCTCTCCCGTGAGAGCCGACTCGTCAACTGCGGTATGTCCTTCAAGAATAACACCGTCAACTGAAATTTGTTCACCAGGACGTACAATAAATACATCGCCTTTTTTGACTTGTTCTATTGGCACTTCAGTTTCAACACCGTCAATAAGAATAATGGCAGTTTTGGGTGCTAATTTCATTAAGGATTTAAGAGCATCTGTGGTTTTACCTTTTGACCGTGCTTCAAGCATTTTGCCAACTGTTATGAGGGTTAAAATCATTGCAGCGGATTCAAAATAGAACTCATGTAAATAATGATGAGCCATTTCTACATTCACGGTCATTTTGAAAAGCACATAAGTACTATACACAAATGATGCACCTGAGCCAAGGGCCACGAGAGTATCCATATTAGGTGACTTATGAATAAGTCCCTTAAATCCGTTTATAAAGAATTTTTGGTTGATTACCATAACAATAATAGTTAAAAGCAATTCCAAAAGCGCTATTGCAAATGGGTTTGTAGCAAGGATTTCAGGCAACCACCAACCCCACATTACATGACCCATTGAGATATACATTAAAACGATTAAAAAGCCTAATGATGCAATAAGTCTTTTTTTAAGTTTTGGTGTTTCTGTATCTTTTAGTGTATCATCTTTATCATTTTTTGACGGTGTATTTTTGCTGTCTTTAAGATTTGCACCATAACCTGCATCTGTAACTGCTTTTATTATGGCATTTGTATCAACATTACCCTCAACACCCATTGAATTAGTGAGCAAACTGACAGAACAGGAGTTTACACCTTGAACGGAGTTAACTGCTTTTTCAACCCTTGCAACACAGGCAGCGCAACTCATACCCGTAATATTAAATTGTGTCATTTACTCACTCCTTTATGAAAAGGGATGATTGGTACTTGTCCCCTATAAATTTTAATGTCACGCAGTATTGCGGAAAAAGAAACTATTTTTTATGTTGTTTGGAAGCTGTTAAAGTATTCTTCAAAAGCATTGTTATTGTCATTGGGCCTACGCCACCAGGTACGGGGGTGATGAATGAGCATTTGTCTTTAACATTCTCAAAATCAACATCACCACAAAGTTTGCCCTCCCCATTTCTGTTCATACCAACATCAATTACGACTGCGCCGTCTTTAACCATATCTTCTTTTACAAAGTATGCAATACCTACTGCAGCAACAAGAATATCGGCTCTTTTTGTAACTTCTGCAAGGTCTTTTGTGCGTGAATGACAGATTGTAACTGTACCATTCTGACCTAATAGAAGCATAGCCATTGGCTTACCTACAATATTACTTCTGCCGATTACAACACACTCTTTACCCTCAACAGAAATGTTGTAATATTTAAGCATTTCCATAATTCCTGCAGGAGTGCAAGGGAGAAATGAATGGTCGCCAATCATAATATGACCTGTGTTTACAGGGTGAAAAGCGTCAACATCCTTATGCGGAACAATGGCATTAAGTACTTTTTTCTCGTCAATTTGTTTTGGTAACGGTAACTGACAAAGAATACCGTCAACATTGTCGTCATTATTAAGTTTTTCTACTAATGCTAACAATTCTTCAGTTGTTGTTCCTTCAGGGAGAGCATATTCAAATGAATCCATCCCCACTTCTGCACAACCCTTTTTCTTGTTGTTAACATAAACGCGTGAAGCAGGATTATTACCTACAATTACAACAGCAAGACCTGTTTTTTTGCCTTGATTTTTAAGTTCTTCAACTTCTTCTTTTATCTGATTTCTTACAGATGCAGAAACCTCTTTACCGTCAATAATCTTATACATTGTTTTTCTCCTTATAAGCCTTAACAACTGCCTCTTTTTCTTGTTTCACCTGAATCAGTTTTACAATAGTCAACAAAGCACAAGAAACCACAAGTGCCAATGAAACAAGTTGAGAAACACGAATATTTGAACTACCTATATAAAGACTATCTGTGCGAAGTCCTTCTACAACTGCTCTTTCAAGACCATAAATAATGCCGTAACCTAAAATCAACTGACCATCAAACTTATGGAACTTTTTGCAAACAATATAAAGGACTACAAAACCTAAAAGGCACCAGATTGACTCGTAAAGGAATGTAGGATGAACAGGGCTACCTGACTCCATAACAATACCAATTGATGCCAAATCGCTGTAATGAGCGTTTATGTAGGCATCAATTTTTTCGCTTGTCATACCCCAAGGTAAATCTGTATTTATACCAAAAGCTTCCTGATTTGTGAAGTTGCCCCATCTGCCAATTCCCTGACCTATAAGCAAACTCATACCTGCAAGGTCAAGAAGTTTTAAGAAAGGTAAGTCAACTTTTTTGCAAACAAAATATGCAGCGGCAAGACCACCTATAATACCACCGTAAATGGCAAGTCCGCCCTCCCATATTTTGAATATAGAAAGCAAGTCACCTTTATAATTATCCCACTGAAAAATTACATAATAAAGTCTTGCACCAATAATACCACCCAATGTTCCCCAGATAAGAACATCAAGCATTTTGTCAATGCTCATTTTCCATTTGTAAGCCATTCTGCCACCAAAGAGCACGGCAAGAATAAAGCCAAATGCGATTATTACACCATAAAACTTAATTGTAATATCAATATCCCAACCGGGAATGGTAAACTCAACAAGATTTTCATATACATTCAAATCTAAATTGAGTCCTGGAAAACTAACTTCTGTATAGCCTGTAAGCCATTTCATAAAGATTACTCCTTTCAAGATAGGGTGGCAGAAATAATCCGAACCAGTTTTTTACAGGCTGATTTCTGCCAATACTTCGTTAAAATACTCGCAAATCCATAAAGGATTTGCTCCGTTTTTGCCTTGTCTTGTCCAAAAATCCTCTCTGTAAAAAATCTTCGACCTTAAAACGAGATATTTTTATTGGATTTTTGGTGTTGAGGATGCAGGAAGGCTGACGCCTTTCAAATCCGAAATGCCGAAAAGACTTAAAAATAGCCGTTTAAGGGCTGATTCGGATTATTCCTGTCACCCTACTTTATTACTGACATTGAAGAATTTTCAATGTTAAACGCATTTTTAAGTCGATTGTCAATATCTTCAACAGTTATGCTTTCAAGAAGTTTTAACTGGTCATAAAGACCTTCACCATTGAAATATGCACTAATAAGTGAATTGCTTATTGAATCGATACTGTCGAAATCCATTACAAGACTACCGTAATGCTTTTTCTTGATACGCTCAAAGGCTTCACGGTCAACACCATCGTTAATAATTCTTGTAATTTCAGCGTTTATTCTTTCACGAACTGCCCCAGGGTCTTTGCTTTCACCGTTAAAAATGTGTGCAGAATAACCATAGCCCTCAAAATACTCTGTATCAAAAGTTGTGTTTATAAGGTTATCTTTAAGAAGTTCTTCGTAAAGTGAAGATGTTGGACCTGCAATAATATCAAGTAAAATACCACTTTCCATAGACTCTTTCAATGTTCTTTCAGGAGTCTTAACTTTTTCTTTGAAACCGATTGCGAAAATAGGCATAGCAACTGACAAATGACGCTCAGCATATTTTTCTACAACGCTTTCAGGCTCAATCTGGAATTTACGCTCTACTTTTTTGCTTTCTTTTGGTTTAAGCATTTTATCTGCAATGCTCAGCACTTGTTCTACTGTAACATTACCTGCAACAGCAAGTGCCATATTTGCAGGATTATAGAATGTGTCATAACATTCATAAAGCAAATCAGCAGTAATATGGCTGATTGACTCCACTGTACCCGCAATATCAATGCGGACAGGGTGATTATGATACATAGCACGAAGAAGTACGAATAATGACTCCCAGCCCGGTTCGTCTTCATACATTCTGATTTCCTGACCAATAATACCCTGCTCTTTTTGTACTGTTTGTTCTGTAAAATAAGGATTACTTACAAAGTCAAGTAAGATTTCAAGAGAGTCTTCGAAGTTACCACTACATTGAAAAAGGTAACAAGTTT
Organism: uncultured Clostridia bacterium; assembly: GCA_937895645.1. Lineage (GTDB taxonomy): Bacteria > Bacillota > Clostridia > Oscillospirales > Acutalibacteraceae > Fimenecus. Next base: position 2,822 of record CALBKQ010000220.1, on the reverse strand, counting down.
TGTCAAATGAAGTGTAAGCGTTTGCACTTGCCCCTGTTTTTGCATAGCGTGCAAAAGCGTCAAGTTCTTCACTTTCAAAAAGTTTATGCTCTAAAAAGTGAGCAATACCTTCAGGCACTTCTGTATATTCACTTTCGCCCTCTTTTTTGAAGCAAGTATCTATTGAACCATATTTTGTGCCGAAAACTGCATAAGTTGAAGAATAATTTTCTTTAGGGTACACAAAAATCTTGAAACCTGATGAATGGTCAATTTCATAATAACTGTCTTTTAAGAGTTCGTTTCTTATTTCTTTGATATTACTCATTTTCTGTACCCTCCCCTTTAAGAAGATAAACTGAGTCAATGCTTACTTTTTTTGCAGCCTCAACAACTTGTTCACGTGTAACTTGTGAAATCTTTTCTGCAAATTCGGGTCCGCTTACAATTTCTTCGTCAAAATCCTGAGAACTATAAAAATTACACACTGCAACAGGTGAATCCTCAACGCCTTTGAACGCATCACTCAATGCAATAATTGAAGAATTAAAATCTTCATCTGTAAACTCACCTTTTTTCATAATATCAAGCTGATTAAAGATTTCATTAACAGCTTTTTCGTAATTTTCTTCTTCAATTCCACTTTGAATAATAATTATGCCCTTTTCACGCACAAGTCTTGCACCACAATAATAGCAAAGGCTCATCTTTTCACGGACATTATGGAACAATCTTGAGTATGGGCCACCACCAAAAATATCGGTCATAACACGGTATGCAAAATAATTGTCGTTAGCATCATTCATACCTGCACGAAGACCAATTACAAGTTTTGCCTGATTAACTTCCAGTTCTTCTGTAAAATAACGGATTTCATCAGCTTTTGTAACAAAGATTGTATTAAGTTTTGCAGGATTTCTGTTTTCAATATTGTTGGCAAACTTCTTAAACTTGCTTATTAACATTTCACTGTCAATACTACCACAGGCAGTAATTACAACGGTTGAATCTGTAAGCATCTTTTTATAAGCAGTTAAAAGTGCTTTATTATCAAGCATTTTTACATCATTTTCAAGTTTTTCATAATCTATTCCGTATGGCTCATCTTTACACATAAGCTGACGAAGTCTTGTTACTGCATAAGAGCGTTTGTCATTCTTTAAGGCTTCAATATTTTCAAGTGTAAATCTTATTTCGCGGGCTGTAAATTCTTCATCAAAACCATTTTCGTCACAATTTGGGTTTTTAAGAATATCAACAACAAAATCCACTGCTTCTTCTGAAATAAGATTAGCGTCAAGTGTGAATTTATCGTCAAGCACTTCCATTGAAAAGCGTATTCGCACTTTTTCACCAATAGTTGAAATTGATGCGTCAAAACAAGCGTCATACATACCCTCAACTTTTGAATTGAAAGTTTTTACGGTATTATATCTTTTTGAGGTGTGTCCCATAAGAGATGCAAGTACATTAAGCGCAGGAAACTGCTCATTTATAGGCAAATAAAAATCTACCTTAATGCAATTTGTTTTGAACTTGTTACTGTTTATGCAAAGAAGCTTTACACCATTTGCTATTTCGGTATAGAATTTGTTATTCATTAAAGATTCACCTTTACATTATAGATAAAAATAAATATACCATATTTTGTAAATTTTTTCTACTGTTTTAATAATTTATTTTCATTTCTGTTTATTTTTCCCACAAACCGTATAAAATATAATAAATGACATAATAAAATTATTGACTTTATTTTCAATTTACAATAAAATATATAATGTATGATTTTTCAAAACTATGAAAGGAAGCATTATGAAAGCAGTTTACAATCTTCAAAAAGCAAGTCTTGGTATTGCCCTTGACAGATTACTTAAATATGTGGATAAAGACCCACATGCTAATATTGTAAAGTTAAGCCATAAGATTGAGCCTATCTTTAACAAGATTTTCCCACCTGAAAACTTTAAGAAATTTCAGGAAGTTGCTCTTGATAAAGATAATGTATGGACTCAGTTTGCTTTAAGTATTCTCAATGATATTGACAGAAATGTTGTAAAACAGATGCTTCTTTCTTTTGGTATTGACGCAGGTTATTATGGCACAAAAGCTGTACGTGCAAACCGTGAAAAATACAAATGCAACATTCCTTTCAACATTCTTTTTGACCCTACAAGTGCTTGTAATCTTAACTGCAAAGGTTGTTGGTCGGCTGAATATGGTCATCACCTTAATTTAAGCCTTGAAGAAATGCAAAGCATTGTAACACAAGGTAAAGAATTAGGTTGTCACTTCTATTGGCTTACCGGTGGTGAGCCACTTATCAAGAAAAAGGAAGTACTTGAAATCTGCAGAAACAATAAAGATTGTATTTTTCTTATTTTCACAAATGCAACGCTGGTTGACGAGGCTTTTTGTGACGCTATGAATGAGTGTGGCAACATTACTCTGGCACTAAGTCTTGAAGGTGACGAATCTTCAAACGACTGGCGTCGTGGCGAAGGTGCTTATGCCACAACAATAAAGGCTATGGATTTACTTAAAAAGAAAAAGTGCCTTTTTGGTTTATCTGTTTGCTATACAAGAAAGAACTTGCCTATCGTTACAAGTGACGAGTTTGTTGATTTTGCAATCGATAAAGGTGCAAAATATATGCTCAACTTTAACTATATGCCAGTAGGTCATGGTGCTGATAAAGACCTTATTCCTACCCCTGAGCAAAGAAAAGAGCTTTATTTCTGGAACAAAAAAATGCGTAATGGTGAAACAGGCAAACCAATTTTCATTATGGACTTCCAGAATGATGGTGAATATGTTGGTGGTTGTATTGCAGGTGGCAGAAACTA
>CALBKQ010000219.1 GCA_937895645.1 uncultured Clostridia bacterium | reverse complement strand
ATTCTTTCATATTCTGTTTTAACTACAGTTGCACCCACTGCAGTTTCTTCTACATCATAAAAACCTAATTTTTTCAAGGCTTTGCGCATTGCACCAATACCAACACCATCATAATTCGCGATAAAGGATGGCGCAAGACTTACTACAACAGGGTCTCCACTTTGTAAAAATACTTTTACTTTCTCTGTTTCGTCAACAATTTCTTTTGCATTCTGTGGGCAGACAACAAAGCACTGACCACAAAGAATACACTCATTACCTATAATATGTGCCTGATTACCTGAAAAACGGATTGCTTTTACAGGGCAATGACGAATGCACTTATAACAGTTTTTGCAGTTTGATTTTTTTAGAGTTAAGCAATTAGGCATAGCTTTTATTCTCCTTTGATTTTTGTTAAGACATTCTCACTAAAAATCTCTTTAAAATTTTCTTTTGTAACACCTGTAACTATATTATCGTCAAATTGAACTGTTACACCTACACGATTACACTTGCCGATACAAAAGCTACCGACAAGTGTAATTTCGTTTTCAAGGTTATTTTCTGTTATCGCTTTTTGAAACAGTTCGACGATTTCAGGTGAGCCTTTAATATGGCATGAACTACCAACACAAACCTGAATTGTCATTTTTATACCTTACCTTTTACATTTTTCTCAAAGAATTCATTTACTGTATCAGGAGTAACTGAATAAAATTCATCATTAATTGTTACACAAACGCCTTTCTGACATTCGCCCATACAAAACGTTCCACCAAGCTCTACCTTATCACCTAAATTGTTTTGAGAAATAAGATACTGAAGCTGTTCAACAACCTGTCTTGAGCCTTTTATATGGCATGAACTACCAATACATACTGTAATTTTCATTAAAAAAATCCCCCTTATTCGTAATCTACAACATTTACCCAACTGAGTAAGAATTCACGTTCTTTTTCGTTACCTTTTACAGACTGTGAAGCCGCTACGATAGGCATCCACTTCTGAACGTACTGCTTTGCAGTATCACTCTTCTTACAGAAGAGGTCTAAATACTCTTTTGCACCGTCAATATCGCCATTAAGCCAGAAAAGCAAATATGTTCTTGCTACATCGGCAGATGCATTACCCTGGGTTGCGTGTGACCAGTCTAAAATATAAGGCGTACCATCTTCAGCAATTATAATATTTGATGGGTTAAAGTCACCGTGGCAAACTTTATTATGCTTTGGCATACCTTCAAGACGTGTGTGTAAATCATAACGGGTTGTTGCATCTAACTCTGACTGAGTGATTTTTCTTGTCATTTTATCCTTCAACTTATTAAGTAAAGGGCTTGTTTTGGAATGAACTTCTAATTGTAAATCTACTAATAATTCAAGATACTCGTGTTTTTTCTCTGGATTTTCTTCCATTAACTGAGATAATGTTTTACCTTTAATGAATTCTGAAACAATAGCCCACTTTCCGTCAATCATAGTAACTTCTGTTACTTTCGGAATATTAAGACCTGTTTCTTCAATTCTTGCCTGATTTAAAGCTTCGTTAAGAATATCTGATTTTGAATAATCCTCATTAAAAACTTTAATACATTTGTCGCCATCACGATAAATTGTTTTGTTGTTTCTTACTGCAATAATTCTATCAAGTTTCATTTTACTGTCCCCCTTAAGCCTTTGGAATTTCATTTTCTACAAAGTGTTTACCATAATAAGCATTGAGATACATCTGTTTGATTTCGCTCATTAATGGATAACGTGGGTTTGCACCTGTGCACTGGTCGTCAAATGCCTGTTCAACCATTTCATCAAGATTATCAAGGAATGTTTTTTCATCAATTCCGTAATCTTTGATAGTTTTCTTTATACCGACAATTTCTTTAAGCTCATTTATAGCTTTAATAAGATTTTCTAATTTTTCTTTATCATTCTTACCGCCAAGACCTAAGAAATCAGCAATTTCTGCATAACGTGCAAGAGTGTGTGGGTGATCATATTGTGAGAATGTACCCATTTTTGCAGGTGCTTCACTTGCATTGAAACGAAGAACCTCTTCAATCATTAAAGCATTTGCAACACCGTGTGGTAAGTGGTGGAAAGCACCTAATTTATGAGCCATTGAGTGACAAACACCTAAGAATGCATTTGCGAAAGCCATACCAGCAATTGTAGCCGCATTTGCCATTTTTTCTCTTGCTTCAACGTCTGTCTGACC
>CALBKQ010000218.1 GCA_937895645.1 uncultured Clostridia bacterium | reverse complement strand
GAATATCTTGAAATTCTTGGTTCAGAAGCAAAAGTTAAAGAAATTCTTAAAGACGAACTTTCAGTTATCGGTAGAAAATTCGGTGATGAAAGAAGAACGGAAATTTCAAATGTTCTTGGCGAGGTTGATATTGAAGACCTTATTGCTGAAGAAGATTGCGTATTCACTCTTACAAAGATGGGTTACATTAAGCGTCAGCCGGTTGAAACATATCAAGTACAGCGTCGTGGCGGTAAGGGTATCAAGGGCATGAGTCGTCGTGAAGAGGACTATGCAGAAAGTATGTTTATCTGTTCATCTCATGATTACATTCTTTTCTTCACATCAGAAGGTAAAATGTATCGTCTTAAGGGTTACGAAATTCCTGAAGGTACTCGTACAAGCAAGGGTATGAACATTGTTAATATTCTTCCTATTACTGCTGAAGAAAAAGTTACTGCAATGCTTCGTGTTCCTGACTTTGGTGAAGATAAATACTATCTCTGTATGGCTACAAAGAACGGTGTTATCAAGAGAACTGAACTTGACGCATATAAAAATATCCGTAAGAGCGGTATTATTGCAATTAATCTTGATGAAGGTGATGAACTTCGTTGGGTTAAACTAACTGACGGTGAACAGAATCTTATGGTTGCAACCCGCAAGGGTATGAGCATCTGCTTTAATGAAAAGGATGCTCGTGCAATCGGTAGAACTGCCCGTGGTGTTCGTGCAATTACTCTCTCAGAGGGTGACGAAGTTGTAGGTATGGTTATTTTCGGTGACGAAGGTAAAGTTCTTACAATCAGCGAAAAAGGTTACGGCAGAAGAAGTGATGTTTCAAATTACCGTGTTCAGAACCGTGGCGGTAAGGGTCTTACAAACTATCATACTGAACAGTATGGCGAAGTTTGTGCCATTGAGATGGTAGACGAAACACAGGATATTATTATGATTTCTTCTGACGGAATTATTATCCGTCTTCCCGCAGAACAGGTAAGAGAATGCAACCGTCCTTCAAAGGGTGTTATCCTTATGAAGACTAAAGAGGGCGAAAAAGTTGTTACAATTTCTCTTGCAGAGCACGAAGATGATGAAGAAATTGAAACAGAAACAGTAGAAACTGTTGAGGGTGCTGACGAGGAATAATTTTATAAATTTTTCGGTTGGTGAAAGGAAAGATATAAAATGAGCGATATTGAGAAAAAGTTGACAGAAGAAACTGAAATGCCACAAGAAAAGAAAAAGAAGAAAAAAGCTTTGTTTATTCTTCTTCCAATACTTGCAGTATTTCTTGCATTTGTAATTACAGTAGTTGCTTTTGTTGCTCACAAATTCAGTCTTATTCAGTTTGATGATAATGAAAGCACAACAATAAATCCTACTCAGGAATTTGTTGATAATAAAGAAGAGCAAATCGACTTTGGCGAAATGGATGACGCCACAGGTAACGATTTTAGAGAAATCCTTAAAAACTGGGCTACAAATGGCGGACAAAAAATGAGCAACCGCGATATTATCAATGTTTTACTTATTGGTAGTGACGCGTCAGCTGAAGAGCCAGGCAGAGCAAACATAACAGAAAAAGGTAATACTGATGTTATGATGCTTGTTTCAATCAATCAGGTTGATAAAAAAATCAAATTAATCTCATTTATGCGTGATAGTTATACATATATGGACCAGTTTGACCGTTATGCAAAACTTAATGCAGCTTGTGCAAATGGTGGACCTGCATATCTTGTTGAGACAATAGAAAATGATTATAAATTTGAGATTGACGGTTATGCTATGGTTGACTTTGACTCATTTAGACAGGTTATTGATGTGCTTGGCGGTGTAAACGTTGATGTTCCTCAGTATGTTGCAAACCATCTTAATAAAGGTGCTTTGAGTAAAAACAAAATTTCAAGTGGTGAAAATGTGCTTCTTGATGGTGAACAGGCACTTCATTTTAGCCGAGTAAGAAAAACTGATAAAGATGGTGACATAAGCCGTGTTGCCCGTCAGCGTCAGGTTGTAAATGCACTTATTGAAAAGGCAAAGGGTGCAACTCTTACAGAAATCAATGAAGTAGCAGACGTTATGCTTGCAAATGTGCGTACAAATATCAGCAAAAAGTCAATTATAAGTTATGCTTCAAAGGCTGTTACTGAAGGTTGGGCAAATTATGAGATTACTGAACTTACAATGCCTACACCTGATACACGTTATGGTTACAGTTCAAAATCAACTGCTTGGATTTGGGTTGTAGATTACCCTCTTGCAGCACAAAAACTTCAGTTAGAACTTTATGGCGAGACAAATATCAATCTTCCGGAAGAAAACAGAAAAACTGCTGTTACAGTTATTGGTGGTTATGTATCAAAGAAAACAGCAGACAAGTAATTTTTAACTGACAAGGAGTTTACAATGGAAAACTATCAGAATCCTAATAGTCAGTTTGGCGGATGGGAACAAACAAGAGTACCTTATGGGGCACAAAATTCACAGGGTTTTATGCCTTATGGCAGTGGTATATCTCAAGAAAAACAAGAAGAAAAGAACGACAAGAAGATTTTGAAAAAACTGGGTAATTGTTTTGGACTTGCAATAATTTTTTATGTTGCGTGTTCAACAGTTTTCTCATTTGCAATTTTATTTCTTTCAGAGTATTTTCCTTCTTTTAATCTTCTTTATGAAAATGAGTTTGCAAATTACGCTTACAGTGTAGTTGGCTCAATTCTTTATATTGGTGTTCCGTTTGGTATTGTTTATTTAGTATTAAAAAAGAAAAAGATTGCAGGAGTACTGCCTTTTGGTACTGTTTATAACGGAAAAGCAGCTGTATATCTGACAATGGCTTCTATTCCTGCAATGATACTTTCATCAATTGTTGTTAATGCAATTTCACTTGTAATACAGACACTTCTTGGTATTGAGTTTACAAGCGGACTTGAGGACCTCCAGATGACAGGTGTTGGTGGATTTGTAATAGGTGCAATTTCAATGGCTGTTGTACCTGCAATTATTGAGGAATTTTCAATCCGCGGTGTTGTAATGCAACCATTACGCCGATATGGTGATACATTTGCAATTATAGCAAGTGCATTTATCTTTTCAATTATGCATGGTAATATGGCACAAATTCCATATACTGTTGTTGGCGGACTTTATCTGGGATATCTTGCAATTGCAACGGGCAGTATATGGCCATCAATTATAGTACATCTTGTAAATAATATGTATTCAGTAATTATTATGAGTGTTGACAGCAACTTTGGCGAAAGTGTGTCAGGTGTGGCAGCCTTTATAATGATAGGTCTGTTTATTATTATGGGTGTTTTTGGGGGTATTAAATTCTTCTCAATGAACTACAAAACAAAACTTGGTGAAGGTGTAAAAACACTTAAAACAGGTAAAAAAATAAAAGCGTTGTTTATAAATATTCCAATGGTAATTGCCGTTGTGATTATGATTGTTATTACTCTTACAAGTATTAAGTCTTGATTATGGATAAGTTTGATTTTATGAAGTATGCACTTGAATTGGCAAGGCAATCTGCCAATGAGGGTGAAGTGCCTGTTGGTGCAATAGTTGTTTGCGATGGCAAAATAGTGGGTGAGGGCAGAAATCGACGAGAAGTTGTAAAAAATGCCTTGCACCACGCAGAAATTGAGGCCATTGACAATGCTTGTAAAAATCTTGGTGGGTGGCGACTCTGGAAATGCGATTTATATGTAACTCTTGAGCCATGTCCCATGTGTGCAGGTGCAATTATAAATTCAAGAATTAAAAATGTGTATTTCGGTGCAACCGATGAAAAAAACGGTGCTGTCGTTTCGGCAGCTCGTCTTTTTGATATGAATTTTACTCATAAACCACTATATGAGGGTGGAGTTATGGGTGAAGAATGTGCAAAAATCCTTTCAGATTTCTTTAAGGATTTGCGAAAAAAGAAAGCAGGTGAAGAAAAATGAGTACCGTTGCGGCAATTTCAACAGGTAAGGCACCGGGTGGTATTGGTGTTATAAGAATATCAGGTGAAAATGCAATAAACGTTGCGGATAGTGTTTTTTCTTCATTTAACGGTAAAAAGCTTTGTGAAATTCCAGGTTACTCTGCGCTTTATGGTAAGGCTTATGACAAAACAGGCAATATTGATAATGTAGTTGCCCTTGTTTTCAGAGCACCTAAAAGTTATACAGGTGAAGATGTTGTTGAAATATCTTGTCACGGGGGACTTTTTGTTACTGATAAAGTTCTTAAAGCCGTTTATGATGCAGGTGCAATTCCTGCTGAAGCGGGAGAATTTACAAAGCGAGCATTCTTAAACGGAAAAATGGACTTAACAAGTGCCGAATCCGTTATGAATATTATTTCTGCACAAGGTGAACAGGCAGAAAAAATTGCCCTTGGTGTTTTAGAGGGCAGACTTTTTAAGGAAATCAAGAAGATTAACGATAAACTGGTTTATGATTTGGCACTTCTTTCTGCTTGGGTTGATTACCCTTATGAAGAAATTGAAGATTTAAGTGAAAACAACCTAAAAGAACATATTAATGAGAGCATTGAAAAGCTTCAGAAACTTATAAATGACTTTTCTAAAGGGCAGATTATAATGGAGGGTGTTGATACTGCCATTGTAGGTTGTCCTAATGTTGGCAAATCAACGCTTATGAATTTGCTTTCAGGTACAGAGAAGTCTATTGTTACAGAAATTGCAGGAACAACACGCGATATTGTTGAAGACACCGTAAATGTGGGTGGAATTACACTTCGCCTTGCCGATACAGCAGGTGTTCGCGAAACGGAAGATGTTGTTGAAAGCATTGGTGTTGACCGTGCAGTAAAAAGATTAGAAAATGCAGAGTTAGTTCTTGCAGTGTTTGATGCAAGTCGTCCTTTAACAGATGCAGACCGTAAGCTTATTAAACTTTGCAAAGGTAAAAAGGCAATAGGAATTGTCAACAAAACCGATTTAGACAAGAACTATCTAAATGGTGAAATAGAAGAAAAATTTTCGCAGACAGTTTTTATCTCAGCGAAAACAGGGGACGGAAAACAAGCCCTTACAGATGCAGTTGAAGAACTTTTAGGCACAGCAGATTTTGACACTTCTGCAACTGCAATTGTAAATGAGCGTCAGAATAATTGTTGTAAAAAAGCACTTGATGCGTTAAAAGATGCAGATAATGCGTTAATGCTTGGTATGACAATGGACGCAGTTACAGTTTGCCTTGATTCCGCCATTGAAAATCTTATGATTTTAACAGGTGAAAAGGCAACAGAATTAGTTGTTAATGAAATTTTTGCACAGTTCTGTGTAGGAAAATAAATTAAAAAAAATAATAGATAAAAATTATCTATCTGGAAAAGAGGTTATATAAAATGAGTGAATGTAGTGGAAATTGCAGTAGTTGTTCATCAAACTGCGATAGCAAAAAACAGGATTTACACATTCCAGGTAATCCATTAAGTGATGTTAAAAAGGTTATCGCTGTTGTAAGTGGTAAAGGTGGCGTTGGTAAAAGCTTTGTTACATCTTCACTTGCAGTTACAGCACAGACAATGGGTTATCAGGCAGCAATTCTTGACGCTGATATTACAGGTCCATCAATTCCAAAGGCTTTTGGTGTTCATGGTAATCCTGAAGGCACAGCAGAAGGCATGTATCCATTAGAATCAAAGCTTGGCACAAGAATAATGAGTGTGAATTTGCTTCTTGAAAAAGAAGACCAACCAGTAATCTGGCGTGGACCAGTTATTTCAGGACTTATTCACCAATTCTGGCAGGAAGTTGTATGGGGCGATGTTGACTTTATGTTTGTTGATATGCCTCCCGGAACAGGTGACGTGCCACTTACAGTGTTCCAATCACTCCCTGTTGACGGTATTGTTATTGTTACAACTCCTCAGGATTTGGTTACACTTATTGTTAAGAAAGCAGTTAATATGGCAAAAATGATGAATATTCCAATTATTGGTATTGTTGAGAATATGAGTTATTTTGAATGCCCTGATTGCAACAAGAAACATTATATCTATGGCGAAAGCAAGATTGACGAAGTTGCAAAAGAGTTGGGAATTCCGGTACTCGCAAAACTTCCTATTAATCCTGCAAATGCAGCACTTGTTGATAAAGGTTCAATCGAATTAAGTGAAGAAAAAC
>CALBKQ010000217.1 GCA_937895645.1 uncultured Clostridia bacterium | reverse complement strand
TAACGTGCATTAAAGGACCACCCTGTGTACCAGGGAAGATTGCCTTATTAAACTGCATACCAAATTCTTCGTCTTTGCAAAGAATGATACCGCCACGAGGTCCGCGAAGAGTTTTATGAGTTGTTGATGTAACAACATCTGCATAAGGCACTGGAGATGGGTGAAGACCAGCGGCTACAAGACCTGCAATATGAGCCATATCAACCATAAAGTATGCACCAACACCATGAGCAATGTTTGCCATTCTTTCAAAATCAATTGTTCTTGGATATGCAGATGCACCTGCTACAATAAGTTTTGGGTTGCATTCTTTTGCTTTCTGTTCAAAAGCCTCATAATCAAGAAAGCCATTCTCGTCAACACCATAAGGTACGAAGTTATAGTATTTACCTGACATATTTACAGGTGAGCCGTGAGTTAAGTGTCCACCTTCTGCAAGGTTCATACCCATAACTGTATCGCCTGGGTTAATAAGAGCAAAGTAAACTGCCATATTTGCCTGAGCGCCTGAATGTGGCTGAACGTTTGCATAAGCAGCACCGAAAAGTTTTTTAAGACGGTCGCGAGCAATATCTTCTACGATGTCAACGTGCTGACATCCGCCATAATATCTCTTACCCGGATAGCCTTCTGCATACTTATTTGTAAGCACACTACCCATTGCTGCCATAACAGCAGGAGAAACAATGTTTTCACTTGCAATAAGTTCTATATTTTCTCTTTGACGGGTAAGTTCCAAATCCATAGCATTGGCTACTTCTGGGTCTGTATTGTTAATAAATCCGATTGAGTCGATTAAATTAGCAAACATATTTTCAAATCCTTAATTATATATTTCCTGAATAGTTAGGAGCTTCTTTTGTAATGTAAACATCATGTGGATGGCTTTCTTTAAGACCTGCGTTTGTAATTCTGATAAACTTAGTCTTTGTTTTAAGTTCTTCGATTGTTGCACAACCGCAATAACCCATACCGGCTTTAAGACCACCCATAAGCTGATAGATTGTATCTGAAAGAAGACCCTTGTAAGGAACACGACCTTCAACGCCTTCCGGAACAAGTTTCTTGTTGTTTGCCTGGAAGTATCTGTCTTTTGAACCATTGTTCATAGCAGCAATACTACCCATACCACGATAAACTTTGAACTGACGGCCTTGGTAGATTTCGCTTTCTCCCGGTGATTCTTCACAACCAGCAACAAGTGAACCAACCATAATAGCAGATGCACCTGCAGCGATTGCTTTAACGATTTCACCTGAATACTTAATACCACCATCAGCGATTACTGTAATACCATGTTTTGCTGCTTCGTTTGCTGAATCATAAACTGCAGTAATCTGTGGAACACCAATACCTGCAACAACACGAGTTGTACAGATTGAGCCAGGGCCAATACCAACCTTAACACAGTCTGCACCTGCATCAATAAGTGCTTTTGTAGCTTCGGCTGTTGCAATGTTACCACCGATAAGTGGAAGGTCTGGATATGCTGCTTTTACTTTAGCAACAGCATTGATAATACCATGACTATGGCCATGAGCAGAGTCAAGAGTAATCATATCTACCCCTGCTTCAACAAGAGCCGCAACTCTGTCAAGCACATCAACAGTTGCACCTACAGCAGCACCGCAAAGGAGACGACCCATAGAGTCACGAGCTGAGTTTGGATATTTAACTGCTTTTTCAATATCTTTGATTGTAATAAGACCTTTAAGATAACCCTCTGCATCAACCAAAGGAAGTTTTTCAATTTTATGTTTCATAAGGATTTTCTTTGCTTCATCGTGGCTTGTGCCAACAGGAGCAGTAACAAGACCTTGACTTGTCATATAATCCTTGATTTTTCCACTGTAATCAGCAATAAATCTCATATCACGGTTTGTGAGAATACCAACGAGTTTTCCGTTTTCGTCACATACAGGAACACCTGAAATCTTATAGCGGTGCATAAGATTATCTGCTTCCTGAACTGTGTTTTCAGGAGATAAGAAGAATGGGTTATTGATAACGCCGTTTTCACTTCTCTTAACCTTGTCAACCTGTGCTTTCTGAGCTTCGATTGACATATTCTTATGAATAATACCAATACCGCCCTCACGAGCAATAGCAATAGCCATATTGCTTTCTGTAACTGTATCCATAGCAGCTGTGAGTACTGGTGTGTTTAACTTGATTGTCTTTGTAAGCTGTGTTGAAATATCAACATCACTTGGAAGAACGTCACTTTCTGCAGGAATGAGAAGCACGTCATCAAAGGTAAGACCTTCTTTTACAAACTTGTCTGTCATTTTTATATCTCCTTCACATTAAAAATCTTTATAAAATAGAGAGAAACTTTAAGGTTTCTCTCTTTAGGCATACTTATTCTGCTGGGAAGAACGCTTTATGAATTGCGCTAACTGCACGGTCAGCATCCTCAAGGGCAATAAGAACTGAAATTTTGATTTCGCTTGTAGCAATCATATCAATGTTAATGTCGCGCTCGTAAAGAGCTTCAAACATTTTTGAAGCTGTTCCTGGGTGAGATTCCATACCTGCGCCAACAATTGAAATTTTAGCAACTGATGTATCACAGATAATATCTTTATCTTCAATATCAAAAATGCTCTTTACGCATTCAACGGTTTCTTCTGCGTTACCCTTTGCTACTGTAAATGTAATATCTTTTGTGCTTTCACGACCGATTGACTGTAAGATAATATCAACATTAATTTTACGCTTTGCAAGAGCGTCAAAAAGTTTGAAAGCAACACCTGGTGTGTTAGGAATTTTTGTAACTGAAATACGTGCTACGTCTGTATCTTTTGTAACACCTCTGATAAGCATTTTTTCCATTTTGGTAACCTCCTTAACGATTGTACCCGGAACTCTCTTAAGACTTGAGAGAACTTCTAACTCAACATTATATTTTTTAGCCATTTCTACTGAACGATTATTAAGCACCTGTGCACCCAAAGTTGCAAGTTCAAGCATTTCATCATAAGTGATTTCCTGAAGTTTCTTTGCATTGTCAACTTTTCTTGGGTCCGCTGTGTAAACACCTTCAACGTCTGTGAAAATCTGGCAACGGTCTGCACGAAGAGCTGCCGCAATAGCAACTGCACTTGTATCTGAACCACCACGGCCAAGAGTTGTAAGGTCATCATACTTGTTAAGTCCCTGGAAACCTGCCACAACAACAATGTTATGACGGTCGATTTCTGAACGAAGTCTGTCAGTTTTAACGTTCTTGATACGGGCTGTACCGTAAGCAGAACTTGTGTTAAAACCTGCCTGCCAACCGAGAAGAGAAACTGCAGGGCAACCTAATTTTTCACAAGCCATAGCAAGAAGTGCGATTGAAATCTGCTCACCTGATGCCATAAGCATATCCATTTCTCTTTTTGATGGCTTACTGTTAATTTCATAAGCCTTTTCAATTAAATCGTCTGTTGTGTCGCCTTGCGCTGATACTACAACTACAACGTCGTTACCTGCACGGTAAGTATCAGTAACTATCTGGGCAACATTCATTACTCTTTCAGCGTCACGAACACTTGAGCCACCGAATTTCTGAACTATAAGTCCCATATATGCCTCCTATAAAGGTTATTTATTAATAATCTGTCACTCTAATAAGAGATTTTATGCTGATTGAAGAAATACTGTTAAGTTTTTCTGTAAGCTCGCCTTCTGCCATAGCACTTGTTACGAAAGCAAGTTCATTCGACTTGCAACCCGCAAATTCAAGAACCTGTACCTTACCTACTGTTGCAACAACATCTTGTAAAGCATTTGCTCTATCAGTAACCTCTGCACGAATATAAAGAGGGTTAACTGCTGACTTGTAGTCAACAACATAATTTTCTTCTGCTTCGCCCCAGCCAAGTGGTTTCTTTCTGCCCATATTACGAGCACAGTCAATAACGTCTGCCACAACTGCTGATGCTGTTGGAAGTTTACCTGCACCCTTGCCGTAGAATACAACATCACCTGTTGCGTCACCACGAACAAGAAT
Source organism: uncultured Clostridia bacterium (assembly GCA_937895645.1). Taxonomy (GTDB): domain Bacteria; phylum Bacillota; class Clostridia; order Oscillospirales; family Acutalibacteraceae; genus Fimenecus. The sequence goes on along the minus strand of CALBKQ010000217.1, from coordinate 3,053 downwards.
AGCATTGAAAACATCATTAACACTTGCTAACTGACTACCATCCATAACGATTGCAGGAGAAACGATTGCAAAAATTTTACCGTCTTCCATTCTCTTAGCTCTTCCAAGAAGTTTAATAACGCCACCGAATGCGCCGATATAAGCAACGTCATCAAGTGTGATTTTTGTAATGCCTTCTGTATAAACTGAATCAGGATATACGTGTTTACCAAAGCAGAGGGAAGCGAGAATACAGATTTTTCTACAAGCATCGTGGCCCTCAACGTCAGCTGTCGGGTCTTTTTCTGCATAACCGTTGTCCTGAGCAAGTTTGAGCGCATCTTCAAAACTCATATTCTTTTCAATCATCATTGTAAGAATAAAGTTTGTTGTACCATTTAGGATACCTGCGATTTCGTCAATCTCATTAGCGGCAAGGCACTGTGAAATTGGTCTGATAATAGGAATACCGCCACCAACTGATGCTTCAAACAAAAAGTTTACATTGTTTTCTTGAGCAAACTGTAAAAGTTCACAGCCTTTTGCTGCAACAAGCTCTTTATTTGAAGTTACAACGCTTTTACCTGCTTTAAGACAAGATGAAACAAATTCATAAGCCGGGTGAAGTCCGCCCATAGTTTCAACTACAACTTTAACATCATCATCATTAAGAATAATGTTAAAATCTTTTATCATTTTACTCTCGTGAGGGTCGCCTGGGAAATCTCTTAAATCGAGAATATATTTAACTTCCATTTCATTTTGTGTACTTCTTTTAACGATACTGTCGTGGTTTTTTGTAAGCACTTCAACTACGCCTGAGCCAACTGTGCCATAACCCATAACTGCAACATACATTAAAAATTCACTTCCTTACCACCTATATTTTCATAGAAAAAGGTATAATAAATCACATTAAAAAATACTTTTAGATATTCTATCACAAAATGCCAAGATAATAAAGGGGTAATATACAATATATTTATTAAAATTTTTATGGATTTTTTAGAAAAATTTACATAAAATTATTACTTTTTAATTGATACTTAAAGAAAAATGGTTTATTATATTATCAGATATTATTTTATTCTGGAGATAAGGAAATATGACAAGTACAGATAAAAAGAAAAAGTTTATAATCAATATTGTTTACATTGTTATTCTTATTGCACTTTTCTATTTGTTTTTCAAATTTGCATTCGGTACAATTTTCCCTATATTATGTGCAATAGTTGCAGCAATGATTTTGCAGAAACCTGTTAACTTTATCTGCAAAAAAACACCCCTTAAAAGAGGTCTTGTTTCTGCGTTGACTGTTCTTTTTGGATTTTCTATTGCAGTTTCAGGACTTGTTCTTCTTGTAATATGGGTTGGCTCTGAGTTCAAAGGTTTTTTCCAATATGTTATGATTCAGTTTGAAGATATTCCTTCACTTATTCATAAAATTGAGGGTTATATCGCAAACGCCGTAGGCTTTTTACCTGAAAAATTAGAGTCAGCCGTTATGGATTTTGCAAGTGAAAAACTTGCAAATCTTACAGCACCTACGGTAACACCAAGTGACAAAACAACAAGCATTGACTTATCTGCTTTATCTACTCCGCTTATGGGAATATGGAATACTGCAAAACAAATTCCTACAACTCTTGTTTCAATTGTAGTATCAATTGTTGCGTGTTGCTTTATGACTGCAGATTTTGCATCTGTTAAACGTCTTGTTCTTGGTTTCTTCCAACCTGATACACGCACAAAAATTGTTCGTGCAAAAAGACTTTTGTTCCCATCTCTTGGTAAAATGGCAAAGGCTTATGGTATTATCATTACAATTACATTCTGCGAAGTTTCATTAGGTCTTTTCCTTTTGAAACTCATGGGCATTTATGATAGTGGTTATATTTTTGTTATTGCAATTCTTACTGCTATTATTGATATTGTGCCTGTGCTCGGTACAGGTACTGTGCTTATTCCTTGGGCACTTGTTTCCCTTCTTAACGGAAATTACCCCATGGCAATAGGTCTTATTGTAATGTATGCTTGTATTACAGTAATCCGTCAGATTATTGAGCCAAAACTTGTTGCGGCACAACTTGGCATTCCTGCATTCCTTACAATCGTTTCAATGTTTATAGGCTCACAGATTTTCGGTGTAATTGGTATTTTCATTTTACCTATTACAATCGTTATGCTTAAACTTCTTAATGACGAGGGTATCATTCACATTTTCCACTATACAGACACCGAAGAAACTAAAGCAGAAGAAAAATCTGACAAAAATATTCCAGAAAAAGTTGAGGTGGCACAGAAAAAATGATTGATATTCACAACCACATACTTTTTGATATTGACGACGGCGCCCCTGACCTTGATACATCTATTGATATGTGCCGTGACGCTTATGAAAATGGTTACAAAGTAGTTGTTGTAACACCACATTTTGCAGATTACAACCATATTGACGAGTTTATTGACCAGCGTGATTATAAAATCGAAAAATTGCGTGAAGTTCTTGAAATCGAAAACATACCATTAAAAGTTTTAAGCGGTGCAGAGTTGTTTTTAAGCGACGGTATTCTTAAATCTATTAATCTTGACGACCTTACAATAAACAACTCAAGCTACATGCTTTGCGAATTCCCATTAGGTCCTTTTAATATGAAACGAGGTCTTTTGTGGATTGACGAGCTTATTGAACGGGGATACACGCCAATTCTTGCTCACCCTGAAAGATACTTTGAAATCCATCGCAACCTTTCTGTTATTGATGAATTGCTTGATAGAGATGTTGTTTTTCAGGTAAATATTGATAGTCTTATCGGCAAAAATGGTAATACTGCACAACAGTTATCTGTTGATATGGTGTGTCGCGGATTTGCCCAGCTTATCGGAACTGACGCTCACGATTTGAAATATCGTCATACAAGAACAAAAGAGAGAATTCGCGAATTGCCATATGAAATTGACCATGAAATTTTTATAAAATGTGTAACTACAAACCCACAAAAAGTTATTGATGATGAAGAAATCAAAACCACCCGTTGAACGGGTGGTATGCACAAGCCCTAGAAGGGCATAAT
>CALBKQ010000216.1 GCA_937895645.1 uncultured Clostridia bacterium | reverse complement strand
TCACTTTGCCTTATTGCATGAGAAGAGTTGAAATTTATAAGGATAAAATTGTATGTAAAAGCATTTTACCAAGTCAGACCTATGAAATTGAATATGAAAAATGTAATTTAGGCATTGATTACAGTTGGGCAAGAAATGGGAATGTTTGGTGGTTGTATATTTGTTATGGTCAGCCACCAAGATTTAAATCTACTTCACTTGACCGAATTGCTGCAATGAAATACAGACCAGGATTTATAAAGATGCACTATAGTGAAGAAGTATATAATGCATTACTTGAAGTTCTTCCTAAACAAAAAAGATATTCATTGATGAGTGCAAAGAAATGGGCAGAAAAAGCAAAGATTAAATGGCAGTATAACTAACAAAAACGGCGAGGAAACCCTCGCCGTTAATTTTGCATTCTGCATTCGGAATTCTGTGCTTATTCAATTACTTCGCAAACATCTTCTAATGCTTTTCTTACCTTGTTTCTTGGCTTTTCATCTGCTGAATATCCTGTTGCGATAACAAGTCTTATTTTATCTTCAATGCCAAAATATTCACAGACTTTTTCTTCTTCAACCATACCGATAATGCAAGTGCCAAGTCCTAAATCTGCAGCTTGTAAGCAGTAGTGAGAAACTGAAAGTCCAATATCATTTTCAGCCCATTTCTGTTTGTTTTTAACAGCTGCCTCAACAAATGGCTTAAGTGTGGCAGGTCTTTCTGTAACAATAGCAAATGCAGGACAATGCTCAACAAATTTGTTAGCCCCGTTTGGCTGAATGCAATTTCTTATCTTTTCTGCATTTTCTCCACCATTTACAATATAGTATTTCCAAGGCTGTGAGTTACAAGCAGAAGGCGAAAGACGTGCCGCGTCAACACATTTTAAGAGTAAATCTGTGCTTACAGGCTCACCGTTATAATTTCTGCAACTTTCTCTTTTCAAAATAAGTTCACTAAACATAATAATTGCTCCTAAATTAAATTATAATAATTATATACCAAAAAATAATTGTATTCAACAATTTGTTATAGACTTTTGTGAATTTGTTTGTTAAAATAATATCGTATATATAGTTGGAGTGATTATATGGCACATCTTTCTCTTGATAAAAACTGTTTTTTAATGACCGAATTATATGAGCTTACAATGGCGAACGGTCTTTATATGAGTGGCAAAGCAGATGAAATTGCATATTTTGATTTGTTTTTCAGAAAAGTTCCTGATAATGGCGGATTTGCAATTTTTTCAGGACTTTCACGAATTGTTGAACTTATTAAAAATATTAAGTTTTCTGAGTCTGATTTAGAATATCTTTCATCAATCGGCCTTTGTGACGGATTTGTTGATTATCTTCGTAACTTTAAGTTTGAGTGTGATATATGGGCAGTTCCTGAGGGTACTCCCGTATTCCCTAATGAGCCTGTAATCAAAGTTCGTGGCCCAATTTTACAAGCACAACTTATTGAAACCTTGTTGCTTGTATGTATGAATCACCAATCCCTTATTGCAACAAAGGCGAACAGACTTGTTCGTGCTGCTAAAGGTACTGCAGTTGCCGAGTTTGGTACTCGTCGTGCAATAGGTTATGACTCTGCGTTCTATGGCTCTCGTGCTGCATATATTGGTGGTTGTATTGGTACATCAGGCGTTGTTCAGGGCAAGGAATTTGGAATACCTACAATGAACGCTATGATTCACAGCTGGGTGCAGATGTTTGATAGTGAGTACGACGCTTTTTGTGAATATGCAAGACAATATCCAGACGATTGCTCACTTGTGGTTGATACTTATGATACAATCCGTTCAGGAGTGCCCAATGCAATTAAAGCCTTTGACGATGTGCTAAAACCTATGGGTAAGCGTCCCGTTAGTATTCGTATTGACTCGGGTGATATAACATATCTTTCTAAAAAGGCACGAAAAATGCTTGACGAGGCGGGTTATCCAGATCGTAACATTACTGCTTCAAATTCACTTGACGAGCATATCATTAATGATATGATTTTACAGGGCGCAAAGGTTGACTGCTTTGTAGTAGGTGAAAGACTTATCAATTCTGCATCATCACCAATTTTCAGTGGCGTTTATAAACTCAGTGCAGTTGAGAAAAATGGTGAAATAATTCCTAAAATCAATCTTTCAGAGAATGTAAGCAAAATCACAACACCTCATTCAAAAATGCTTTACAGATTGTTTGATTGTGATACAGGCAAAGCAATAGCAGATGTGCTTACACTTGAAAATGAAAAGATTGACGATAGTAAACCATATACACTTTTTGACCCTGACTTTACATGGAAACGCAAAGAGGTTGAAAATTTTGTAGCACGAAAAATGCTTGTTCCCGTATTCAAAGCAGGTGAGTGTGTTTATACTGAGCCATCAGTTGACGAAATTCGTGATTATTGTTCAGAACAGATAGATAATCTTTGGGAAGAAGTTAAACGATTTGAAAATCCACACACTTATTATGTGGATTTATCAGAAGAACTTTGGAGAGTTCGTAAAGAACTTATAGAAGAACATAAAGGAGTAAAGAAATAATGAATATCTGGCACGATATTGACAGTAGCAGAATTACAAGAAAAGACTTTGAAGCAGTTATTGAAATTTCAAAGGGCAGTAAAATGAAATATGAGCTTGATAAAGAAACAGGTCTTCTCAAACTTGACCGTGTTCTTCATACATCAACTCACTATCCTGCAAACTATGGCTTTATTCCAAAAACTTTTGCAGACGATAATGACCCTCTTGATGTACTTGTACTTTGTTCAGAACAGATTGAACCAATGGCACTTGTCCGTTGCTACCCAATCGGCGTAATTTCTATGGTTGATGGTGGCCACGCTGACGATAAGATTATTGCAATCCCATTTGGCGACCCAACTTATAATGAGTATAAAGACATCAGCCAACTTCCAAAACATATTTTTGACGAAATGATTCATTTCTTCAAAGTTTATAAAATGCTTGAGAATAAAGATACTGCAATAGACGAAGCAAAAGGCGTTCTCGCAGCAATCGATATTATCGATGATGCTATTGAAGGCTATAAGAAGAAGTTTGGTTAATAAAACTAAATAAACTTACTCAAACCACCTTATTCCAAAGGGAATAGGGTGGATTTTTTATGCTTTTTGGCATTGTGCAAAACACACAAAATAAACTTAAAAAAATTGTAGAAAAATGCACAAAAATATTTTTATGTTTTTATTGATTTTTTTGTGTTCTTATTGTATAATAAATGCATTGGTGGGGGAGAAATGCACCCAAATTACACTAAAAAGGATAATTAGACAAAAAATAACTAAAAAGGAGTGAACAAAGTCGTGTTTGTAAGTAACTATTATCATAATCTTGACGCTAAAAACCGTTTGTTTATTCCTGCTCGTTTCCGTGACCAGCTTGGCGAAAGACTTTATATTCTGCCAGGTCCTGGTGCTTCGCTGTTCATTTATCCTGAAGAAGATTTTAATGTGATTGCAGAGCAATACAGACAAAAACATCGCAACCTTGAAGAACAGATGGCGTTCTTCAGTAATGTATGTGATACAACTATTGATAATCAGGGCAGAGCAACTATTGATGCTCGTCATGTTCAACATGCTGAACTCAAAAAGGAAGTTGCAATAATCGGTAGTGGTCGAAGAATTGTTGTTATGCCACTTGAAAAGTTTAAGATTACTGAAACAACATCAAGTGCTGCAATCGACTATTCAACAGATATTGATTGGTAATAAAATATGGAATTTTCACATATTTCGGTTTTGTTTGAAGAGACAATAAACTCTCTCAATATTAAATCAGAAGGTTTGTATGTTGATTGTACCTGTGGCGGAGCGGGGCATTCGAGAGCAATCCTTGAACGCATCCCGGACGGTGTTCTTGTTGCTATTGACCGTGACCCCGACGCCATTCAGGTAATAACAGAGCGTATAGGTTCTGCACCTCAGGTAGAGATAGTCAACGATAATTTTAATAATATAAAAGGTATATTAAATGGCAGACAAGCTGATGGAATTCTTGCAGATTTAGGTGTCAGTTCGTTTCAACTTGATACCGCTGAAAGAGGATTTTCATTTCATCACGACGCGCCACTTGATATGCGAATGAGCAAATCGGGTAAAAGTGCATTTGATGTGGTGAACGGATATTCCGAGCAGGAAATCGCAAATATAATCTTTCGCTATGGTGAAGATAAATTTGCAAAAAGCATTGCGAGAAACATTGTTAAAGCAAGAAGTGAAAAAAGTATAGAAACTACGTTGGAACTTGCAGAAATTATTAAAGACTCAGTTCCCGCAAAATATCGTCGTGACGGACATCCTGCAAGAAAAACTTTTCAGGCAATAAGAATTGAGGTTAATGATGAACTCTCAACTCTTGCACAGGCGGTTGACGATATGTTCCATAGTCTTAAAGTGGGTGGCAGACTTTCAATAATTACATTCCACTCTCTTGAAGACAGAACAGTAAAAGAAAAGTTTCGTGAATTTACAATAGGGTGCACTTGTCCTAAAGAGTTTCCTGTTTGCGTGTGTGGAAAAACACCTGAAGGCAAACTTATAAATAAGGGCGTTTCAGCAAAGCAAACGGAATTAGATATGAATAATAGAAGTCGAAGTGCAAAACTTCGAACAATCGAAAGATTAAGATAGATAAAAATAAGTTGTGGAAGTTAAAGTGAAAGGAAGACTAGATATGGCACAGTACAATGCTTACAAGTCATATAACATTGAACAGTTTGAACCAAGAGTGGTTTCGACTAGCAATGCTGCGCCTAAAATGAAACCTGCGCCACAAAAAACTCCACCTCTTAAAGTTGTAAAAAAAGCAAGACCTACTGCAGCGCAGGTACGAAACGAAACACAGATAGCTGCAAAACAAGCACGAAAAGCCTTTGCGGTAGCAGTTGCAATTCTTATGTTTATGGCACTTGCTATTTATAGCCGAGTTCAGCTTGATGAAATAAATCGTGATATCAGTAATAAAGAATATGCAATTGAACTTGCGCAAAGTGACTCAATTAAATTGAACAATGCTTTAAGTTCAATGGTATCAATAAATAATGTTGAAGATTACGCCGCCAATGTTCTTGGAATGGTAAAAGTACAGGATTATCAGGTGGTTTATGTTGACTTGTCTTCAAGTGATAGCGTAGTGGTTTCTAATGGTGAAAACACAGACAGGTCCGATGTAATAAAAGCAAACAACAAATAATATATTGAATTGAAAGCAAAGGGAGTTAAGAATTCTTGACTCTCGTTGTTTTATTGTATGAGGTAATTAAATTTTGTCGAAAGGGGCGAGAAAAATGAACAGAAAGCCTACAAAAAGAATGGAATTGCGTTCTCTTATCGCATTTGGCGTGTTCTGTGCTTTTTTACTTTGCCTTATTGGTAATCTTTTCTGGTTACAGGTAATCAAGGGTGAAGAGTATCGCCTTAAAGCAGAAAAAAATCAGTTAAGTGATACGATTGTAAATGCAAATCGTGGTACAATTTATGATTCAAATATGAAAGTCCTCGCGCAAAGTGCGTCTGCATGGCTTGTGTATATAAATCCGTCAAAAATTAAAACTGATGAGCAAAAAACACTCCTCGTTGACGGCTTTGTTGAAATTTTTGACCTTGACCCTGAAACTGTTACAAAAAAGGTGAATCGTAGTGAAAGCGGTTATGAAAAAATCATAGGTCAGATTGATAACAGTCAAAAAGATGCCCTTAAAGAGTATTTGTCAAAGCATAAAGACCAGAAACTCAGTACAATTGTAGGCATTGACCCTGACACAAAACGCTATTACCCACTTGGCTCATTTGCGTCAACTGTGCTTGGCTTTACAGGCTCTGAAGATACAGGACGTTCAGGACTCGAACTTAAATATAACGATATTTTAACAGGTGAGGCAGGTCGAATTATTACCGCAAAAAATGCTTTATCCGGTGAAATGCCAAACGATTATGAAACAACTTATGATGCTGAACAAGGTAAAAGCCTTGTGCTTACTGTTGACGAAGTAATACAGTATTATCTTGAACAACAGTTGTCCCAGGCAATCCAGGAAACTCAGGCAAAATACGCTTATGGAATTGTTATGGACGTTAAAACAGGCGCAATTCTTGGTATGTCAACAATGCCCGACTACGACTTGAATTCACCTTACAAAATCTATTCAAACTCTGTTCTTGAGGAAATTTCAAAAATTGAAGATTCAGCACAAAAGTCACAAGCAGAAAGCAATGCGCTTTTTTCACAGTGGCGAAACAGAGTGGTAAGTGACTCTTATGAACCTGGCTCAGTATTCAAACTTTTTGTTGCTGCTGCAGGACTTGAAGAGGGTGCAATTACTACAACAAGTACATATAACTGCACAAGTTCAATAAAAGTTGCAAATTATTATCAACATTGTTATAACCATAAAGCTCACGGTACTCAGACAGTTGCCGAAGCTCTTCCTAATTCCTGTAATACATATTTCATAACATTAGGTCAGAAATTAGGTAAACATACATTCAGCAAATACTTTGAAGCATTTGGTTTTACAGAAAAAACAGGTGTTGACTTGCCGTCAGAGGCAGCTCCCGTACCTAATAAAACATACTACACAGTTGATAGAATGGGTATTGCAGAACTTTCATCTGCATCTTTTGGCCAGACTTTCCAAGCGACTCCAATTCAGATGATTACAGCAGTTGCGTCACTTGGTAATGGTGGCAAACTTATGACACCTTATATCGTCGATAAAGTTCTTGATGAAGACGGTAATATCATTTCAGAAACTGAACCAAAAGTTAAAAGACAGGTTATCTCAGAAAAAACTGCCAACATAATGTGCGACCTTATGGAACAGGTTGTTGTATGGGGTACTGCAAAAAATGCCTACGTTGCAGGTTACCACGTAGCAGGCAAAACAGGTACAAGTGAAAAACTTAATACAGACGATATGTGTATCGCATCATTTGCAGGTTTTGCTCCTGCAAATGACCCACAAATTGCAGTTTTGATTGCAGTTGACGAACCATTGTATTATGCAACAGGTGGTTCAGGTGCTGCTCCGGTAGCAGGCAGAATTTTTGAGAATATTCTTGCTTATCTCAATATTGACCCGCAATACAGCGATAAAGAATTGGCTCAGGCAACTGTTACTGCACCAAATCTTGTTGGTGTTGAATCAGCAAAAGTCCGTTCAAAAGCAAGTGGATTTACAGTTAAAGTTGTTGGTAATGGTGAGACAGTAGTTTCACAAATGCCATCTGCAAATCAGTCAATGCCAAAGAACGGTGTAATTGTTGTATATACAGAAGAAAATGCAGAAAAACAAACTGCAACAGTACCAAATCTTACAGGTCTTACACTTGCTGACGCCAATCGTTTAGCAGTCAATTCAGGCTTTAATATCAAGATTGCAGGTACAACTCAGGGTGCAGGTCAAGTGCTTTCATACAAACAAAGTATTCCTGCCGACACAAAAGCAGAAACAGGTGCAATAATTACAGTATATTTCCGTTCAAGTGAAAATGTGACGGATTAACGAGGTACAATTTAATGAAACTTTCTACTCTTCTTAAGGATGTTGAAACACTTAATGTGTATGAAGATGTGGAAGTTGAAAGAGTAACGGATAACAATAAAGACAATTTAGAAAATGCCTTGTATGTATGTATTGATGGTAATCGTGTCGATGGTCATTCTCTAGCAAATAATGCTATTGAAAGTGGTGCTGTGGCAGTTCTTACATCCAATGATTTAGGAATTGCAAATCAGATTATCGTCAAGAATACAAGATGCGCTTACGCAAAAATATCAGCAAATTTTTATGGGAACCCTGCTGAAAACCTTAAACTTATAGGTGTAACAGGCACAAATGGAAAAACCTCAACAGCATTTTTTATTAAAGGTATTCTCCAGAATCTTGGTAAAAAGTGCGGAATAATAGGTACAATAAAAAATGGTACGGGCAATAGTGAACAAAGTGCACGTCTCACAACTCCCGAGCCAATGAAACTGCATAAATTATTCAGACAAATGGTTGATAACGGGTGCGAATACTGTGTAATGGAGGTCTCTTCTCAAGGACTTCATCAGGAGCGTGTTCACGGACTGTATTTTCATGGTGCAGTGTTTACAAACATTACTCCCGAGCATCTTGATTATCACGGCAATATGCAGAGTTATACAGAGGCAAAACTTCGTCTTTTCAATATGACAGAATTTGCCTGTATAAATATTGATGATGATAATGTAAAATCAATAAAAGATAAAATCTCTTGCCCATTAAGTACCGTATCAGCAATATATAATGAGGCAGATTACACCGCAAAAAATATAGTTTGCACAGAAAATGGTGTGAAATATGAGTTTGTGGGAATGGATTGCATTGGTAGAATTGAATTGAGAATTCCCGGTAGATTTACAGTTTATAACTCATTATGTGCAGTTGCAGTGCTAATTAATATGGGATTTTCAATTAACGATATTTCGGAAGCATGTAAAAATCTTGATTACATAAAGGGCAGAGCTGAAATTGTAAAAATACCAAGAAATTTTACTGTTATGATTGACTATGCTCATACCCCAGACGGACTTGAGAGTATCCTTCGTAGTGTTCGTGAATTCACAAAAGGCAGGGTAATTACCGTATTTGGTTGTGGCGGTGACCGTGATAAATCCAAACGGGCAGAAATGGGCAGAATAGCAGGAGATTTGTCAGATATAGCAGTTATCACAAGTGATAACCCAAGAACTGAAAATCCAATTCTTATTATCAATGATATTCTGTACGGAATGGAAAAAGCAAAATCTCGTATTGCGGTAATTGAAAATCGTCGTCAGGCTATCGAATTTGCATTGTCAAAAGCCAGAAATGGTGATTTGGTTTTACTTGCAGGTAAGGGACACGAAATGTACCAGATTATAGGCAACGAAAAAAAGCCCTTTGACGAAAGAAAAATCGTAAAGGACTATTTCAATAAATCTTAGGAGAAAACAATGAACTTAAAAGCCAATGAAATTGCAAAAGCATTAGGAACAGTTGTAGATTCTCAAAATATAATAAAACGTGTGTCGATTGATAGCAGAGATATTGATGAAAACACACTCTTTTTCGCAATCAAAGGTGAACGCTTTGATGGTCACGATTTCGTGAAAGATGTTGCAGAAAAAGGTGTTGGTGCAATAGTCTGCCACAAAAAAGTGGAGTGTGAAGCGCCTGTAATTTATGTTAAAGATACAAAAGACGCACTTTTAGATTTTGCATCATATTATAAAAGTACATTCCCTGATTTGTTGCTTATTGCATTGACAGGTAGTGTGGGTAAAACCACTACAAAAGAAATGGTAGCCTGTGTAATGGCACAAAAAGGCGAAACTCTTAAAACAGAAGGCAATTTCAATAACGAAATCGGAATGCCAAGAACACTTTTCAGGTTAGAAAAAACAACAAAAAATGCAGTAATTGAAATGGGTATGGATGGGTTTGGTCAGATTTCAGTGCTTACAAACTGTGCAAAACCCGATTGCGCAATTATTACCAATATTGGTGTTTCTCATATTGAAATTTTAGGTTCTCGTGACGGTATTTTACAAGCAAAACTTGAAATTCTTGAAGGTCTTAAAAAAGGCTCACCTGTATTCCTTAATGGTGATGACGACAAGCTCTCAACTGTGAAACTCCAAGATTATAAAGTGGTTTTCTTCGGTATTGATAATAAAAACTGTGATGTACGCGCAGTTGATATTAAGGAAATAGGTCTTACAACAGAGTTTGTAGCAATTAAAGGAGATATAAAGCAAAAAATAACAATCCCAACGGTTGGTATTCACAATGTTTACAATGCTCTTGTTTCCTTTGCAGTAGGACTTGAATATAAAATATCACCTGAAAATATTGCAAACGGACTTAAAAACTACACACCGTCAGGTATGCGTCAAAGAATTAAAGAGGTTAAGGGCGTAATATTTATTGAAGATTGTTACAACGCAAGCCCTGACTCACAAAAAGCAGGTCTTAACTCTCTTTGCAAAATAGCAAAGCAAAGAAAAATCGCAGTGCTTGGTGATATGCTTGAATTGGGCAGTTTCAGTGAACAAGCACATAGAATGGTAGGCGAATATGCAGCCAACTGTGGTGTAGATGTTCTTTATACAGTAGGTAATGAGTCAAAATATATGGCAGATAGTGCTTTGAAAGCTGGTCTTTCAAATGTGCAAAACTTCACTGATAAAGCAGAACTTACAGAAATTCTTGTAAACGAGCTTCAAAAAGGTGATACAATCCTTTTCAAGGCAAGTCGCGGAATGAAATTAGAAGAAATTTTTGAAAACATTTATAAAAAGTGGGATGTTGAATAAGGAGTTGTGATTATGAATATTTATGTAGCATTGATTATGGCGGCGGTTTTAAGTTTCTTAATAGCATTTTTATTAGGATTTGTGCTTATTCCTTGGCTTAGAAAGTTAAAATTCGGTCAAACTATTCTTGATATTGGTCCTGCTTGGCACAAGTCAAAACAAGGTACGCCTGTAATGGGTGGTATCATGTTCATTGTCAGCACAATACTTTCAACTATTTGCGTGCTTGTAACTGACCACTTTTTAGGTGGCAACCTTTTTGGCAGTGAACACATTTTACCTGATACATTAAAAGTAAAACTTGTAGCAGGTGTAATTCTTGCAATCGGAAGAATCGTGGGAGAGTCGGCCGCTCTTTTGTTTACGGCAGGAAGCGGATACTTGCTGCCAAACAGCGCAAAAGGATATTTCACAAAGATTCTGGAGTCGGGCGGTACACTAACGATTGAATTATATTTGAGTATGTCCAAGGCCAAATATGATGTAGCCTTTGGAATTGCCCTTGTTTTATTGGTAGTGGTATTTTGCATTAATGTTTTGACGAAAGTGTTAATCCGTAACCGGATAAAGGGTGAGTAGTAATAAATGATGCAAAGGCAGATTAGAGGAGAATATGAATAATACAAAAATCAAAGTAGAACATTTGAATTTACATTTTGGAAATCACCACGTGTTAAAAGATATAAATATGACGATAAATTCAGGGGAAAAAATAGCATTGGTTGGAGAAAGCGGTTCGGGAAAAACAACTCTTTCTAAAGAGCTTGCAGAATTTTTTGATGCACCTCTTACGGATACCGACAGTGAAATAGTA
>CALBKQ010000215.1 GCA_937895645.1 uncultured Clostridia bacterium | reverse complement strand
TAACAAACGTATGCTTGAAATCCTTACAAGAATTACAGAGGGCAACGGTTTGGCAGAAGATGTTGAACTTTTAGAAGAACTTTGCCTTGCTATTAAAGACGGTGCACTTTGTGGACTTGGTCAGACTGCACCAAACCCTGTACTTACAACACTTAAATACTTTAAGAACGAATATGTTGAGCATATCTCCCAAAAAAAATGTGCTGCACACGAATGCACAAATCTTCTTCGTTACGAAATCAACTCGGATTTGTGTCGTGGTTGTACTCTTTGTTCAAAGAAGTGCCCAGTTGGTGCAATTAGTGGTACAGTAAAAAATCCACATACTATTGATATGGATAAATGTATCAAATGTGGTAACTGTAAAACAGTATGTAAATTCAATGCTGTGGAGGTGAAATAATTGAGTATTACATTAACAATCGACGGTAAGAAAATAGTTGCAGAAGAGGGTATGACAATACTCAATGTTGCTTCACAGAACGGTATTAAAATTCCTAACCTTTGTTATGATGGCAGAGTTGAACTCTATGGTGCTTGTGGACTTTGTACTGTTGAGGTTGAGGGTGTGCCTAAACTTCTTCGTGCTTGTTCAACAAAAGTGACTGACGGTATGGTAGTTCATACTCAAACTGAAAGAGTAAAAGCATCTCGCAAAGTTGCACTTGAACTTTTACTCTCCGACCATACAGGTGACTGTGTTGCGCCTTGCAGTAAGGCTTGTCCTGCGGGTACAGATTGCCAGGGTTATGTAGGTCTTATCGCAAACGGCGAATATACAGAGGCAGTTAAACTTATTAAAGAAAAACTTCCTTTACCTGCATCAATCGGTAGAATTTGTCCACATCCTTGCGAAAAACAATGCAGAAGACAGTATGTTGACGAGCCAATTTCAATAGCGTTTCTTAAAAGCTTTGTAGCAGATATGGATTTACTTGGCGATACATATGTTCCTGAAATTGAGCCTGATACAAACAAAAAAGTTGCAATTATTGGTGGTGGTCCTGCAGGACTTACTGCTGCATATTTCTTACGCAAAAAAGGTCACAGTGTAACCATCTTTGAACAGATGGGAAAAATGGGTGGTATGCTCCGTTACGGTATTCCCGAATATCGTCTTCCAAAAGCAGTTTTAGATAAAGAAATCAAGCTTATTGAAGATATGGGCGTTGAACTGAAAAATAATGTGAATATCGGTAAAGATATTACATTTGAACAAATCAAAAACGATTTTGATGCCACACTTGTTGCTATCGGTGCGTGGAATAGCAGTAAAATGCGTGTTGCAGGTGAAGATTTAGATGGCGTATGGGGCGGTATTGATTTGCTCCGTGAAGTAGCCCTTGGCAATAAAGTGGATTTAGGTAAAAATGTTGCAGTCTGCGGCGGCGGTAATACTGCTATGGATGCTTGTAGAACTGCAATCCGTCTTGGTGCTGAAAATGTTTATGTAATTTACCGAAGAACTAAAGACGAAATGCCTGCTGACCCACAAGAAATCCTTGAGTCAGAAGAAGAGGGCGTAATTTATAAATATCTTACAAATCCTATTGAGTTCACAGGTGAAAACGGTAAACTCAATGGTGTTGTCTTGCAAAAAATGATGTTGGGTGAGCCTGACGAAAGTGGTCGTCGTAGCCCTGTTGCAATTGAGGGCGAAACTGAAGAAATCGCACTTGATAGTGTTATTATGGCTATTGGTCTATATCCAAATCTTAACGGATTTGAAACACTTGAAGCAACTCGCAAAAATACAATCTGCGCAGACGAAAGCAGAATAGTTATTCTGGACAAGGTTATGAATCCGACCAACGTGGGTGCAATAATACGTTCGGCTGCGGCGCTCGGAATGGATGCTGTAATCCTGACTCCCGGTTGTTCCGACCCTTTATACAGACGCGCCGCAAGAGTCAGCATGGGCACTGTTTTTCAGATTGAATGGACTTTTTCAAGCGATGACAGTCTTGACGAAATAAAAGCTCTCGGTTTTAAAACGGTGGCTATGGCTCTTAAAGACAATTCTCTTTCCGTCAATGACCCAAAGCTGACAAACGAAAACAAGCTTGCCGTCATTATGGGAACAGAGGGTGACGGACTTTCCGATAAAACAATATCCGAATGCGATTTTACCGTTAAAATACCGATGTATCACGGCGTTGACTCGCTTAACGTTGCCGCCGCATCCGCAGTAGCTTTTTATCAGCTTGGTAACAAACAGAACGTCTGAACCTGCAAAAATATCAGAACAAGCTGATTTCGCCTTCAGGCTTCAAACTGTATTCAGGAACTTCTCCGAAAGCAGATAATTGCACCTGATATTCTTAAAATAAAGATGACAGCAGACGGGGAATCCCTTCTGCTGTCTTTTTGGTTATTTACAAAACTGTCTTTATATCTGCACCTTTATATATTAATGAACCATAAACTTAAACATAAATCTGACGAACATCATAAATATTTTAAGGCTTGCTGATGACACGGGCATTTCAAAATCTTCTGCCGATGCACCTGCAGAAAAGCCTCCTATTTCACCCAATTCGTAATTAACGCTATCAACATCTCTGCCTTCACCCGTAAAGTAATCCGCAGCAATAAGCATACCGTTTTCATCGAATATAAAGGTTGCTTCATTTTTGTAAAGAAGAGATGCTGCAAAGCCTGAATAGTCACCTGCATAATTCCAGTAAAAATCACCTAATGCCTCGTTATCGTCAAGCGAAATACCGTAGAGAGCGGGGTTAGGGATAATTTTCTTGGCTACAAGGTCGTTAACCACAGCTTCCGTATCATAGGTGAATGTTTCTATGTATATATCACCGTATCCAGCAACATCCGTTTCTTTAACTGATGATTTTAAACTCATATATTCGGGATATGAGGGCAGAGGCATTAATACAGCTTCTTCGTATAATAATTCATCAAAAATATCCTTCGTCTGATCATCAAAGAGCAAGGAAAAATCCAGATGACGGTTGAACTGCGGAAAATACATAAACAGACCTTTTTGTATTGCGTATGTTTCTATATCCAGAAAAAATACTTTTGAAGAAGAAAAATATTCGGTCATTACTGTTCCGTTTTCGTCT
>CALBKQ010000214.1 GCA_937895645.1 uncultured Clostridia bacterium | reverse complement strand
CAAGCATAGGGAGACCTTTCTCAAGTCTGGCAACCTCTACATTACCCATGTTCTCAACAGCGGTCTGGATATCCTGGAGCGGGCGTCCGATCCTTTCTATACCCTTTTCTACGAGTCTTGCGATAGGGGAATCATATTTCTGGCAGAGAGCTATAGCCGACTTGATCTTACCCTCGTGGATGAGGTCGTGGATGTCGTTCATGAAGTGTTTGTCGATATTGCCTGCCTTACGTATCATCCACCATTTGCTGCCGAAGATGTAGATAGCCATTATCGACAGAATAAGGAGAACAATCATGAGCCATCCACCCTTGACGGCCATGTCAATCAGGGAAAGATTCATTTCCTGCTGAACCGGAGCTGCTATTGCTTCAGTAAGTGCCGCAGTGTCTGCGACGGTCTGTAAAAGATTGAAAATCATAAGTATAAGATTTATGCAACCAAAAGTTAAAATATTCTCATTATTATAAACGCAAAGGATTAGTACAGGCAATAAAAAGCAAATCAGATTTATAAGTGGTCCACCAAGTGCTATTAAAATTTCATTTTTTGTACTTATTTTCAAATCAGGTTGACGGACTATATTCATCCCCGTTATTTCAAACCTTACTACTTGTGGCTTATTACCTACACTTGTCATAATCAAAAGGTGTCCTGTTTCGTGAAGTAATGACGAAAATATAGTTGCCAACACATTTGAAGGCACATTCAAAGAAATAATAAATGTTATAAATGCCACAAACCAGAAAGTAATTTCAACTTTAACGCCAGATATATTAAAAATCATAATTCAACACATACAACGGATTTATATATTTACCGTTTAACAAAACTTCAAAATGCAAATGATTGCCTGTTGCATAACCCGTTTCACCTACAAAGGCTATCACCTGACCTTTTTTTACAGTTTCGCCCTCTTTGACAAACAGTTTATTACAATGGTTATATGTAGTTTTAAGGGTATCACTATGCTTGATTACTATATAGTTTCCGTTTATTTCGTTATACTCTGATTTAACTACTATCCCATCATATACTGAATATATTTTTGAATTTTCTGCGGTAGCAATATCAAGACCTGAATGTAATGAATATTTATTTGTAATTGGACTTACACGATAACCGAATTTAGATGTTATATTCCCCTCTTTTATTGGGTTTGCAAAATTAACAGTTAAAAAAACAGGAGAAAAGTCTGCCTTTTCTCCTGTTGTGGATTCAGTTTCACCTGTTGAGTCATCAACACCCCAGGAAAATGTTTCTTTGACAACATTTTTGAAACTATCAAAAATTTCTGATACAGCAATATCGTTTTTACACATTTCACTATAAAAAGATTTGATGTTCTGCGAAAGATTACTGTCAGTTCTGCAAACAAGAAACAAAACCGCTGTAATAAGCAATGATAAAACAAGTTGAGTAAGTATGATTTTTGTCATAAATCCATTTTGTTGTTGGGGTTTACGACGTTCTCGCCTTTCATTATAAAAATTATTGTCCATAATATCACCAATTAATTGTATGATGAGACTATGGACAATATGTATTAATTATTTTTTGAAAAATCTTATAATTTCTGCGCGTTCTGAACTATCAACAATGTGTTTGCCTTTTGAATTAATAATAAAATCCAGCAAATCACTCTCATTATTAATAATTGCAACATTTATTTCTGCATCGTCTGTGATTTTAAGCTGAGAACGGTTATCAACAAAATAAAGAATCGGAAAAATATCGGCTGAAATACCGAAGTCTATAAACATTTCTGCCATTCTTCTACCCTGACGATAAACCTGCTTTGCAGGGTTTTTAACTTCTTTTTCGTATGTTTTATTTTTACCGTGTTTGATTTGTTTCCAGTTCTGTGCAGACGTGCTACCTGTGATAATGCCACGATAATTCTTGCTTTCTACCACAAACACACCGTTCGTGCCAATCACAACAAAATCAAGTTCGTTCACTGAACCACGATTATGAATTACAGGATTTGTAATTACTGTAAATTCTTTAGGTAACTGTTTAAGAACTTCATAAGTTTGCTGTTCACCTTTAACGCCTGCATTAAGAATATTATAATTATGTTTTGCAATCATAAATAATGCAAACAATATAAAAGCAATACCAAAAAACATACTTGGAAAAGCAATATGTAAATCTGATTTTTGTAGTAAAATTGCAAACAACATACCTACCCCTACCCCAAAGAAAGTAAGGGTAAAGAACAATGCAAATGCCATATGCCAGAACGCTCTATTTTTATTGGTTTTTAGTTCAGATTTTATATGAACTGTTTTTGCCATTTATTAAAACACCTTCTTCATAACTGCACCGTCTTTTGCAGATGAAACGAGAGTTGAATAACGCGCTAACCAACCTGATTTAACATTTGGTTCAGGTTTAACATATAATTTTCTTCTTTCTTCAAGTTCTTCGTCAGAAACTTTTACATTGATTTTACTTGCAGGAATATCGATTTCAATAATATCGCCCTCATAAACAAGACCAATTTCGCCGCCAACTGCTGCTTCAGGTGACACGTGACCGATAGATGCACCACGAGATGCACCACTGAAACGACCGTCAGTAATAAGTGCAACTGTTTTATCAAGTTTCATACCTGCAAGGGCAGATGTTGGGTTAAGCATTTCTCTCATACCCGGTCCACCAACAGGACCTTCGTAACGGATAACAACAACATCACCGTCAACGATTTTACCGTTATAAATCGCGTCAATCGCTTCGTCTTCCGAATTAAACACTCTTGCAGGTCCTGAATGAACAAGCATTTCAGGTGCAACTGCACTACGCTTAACTACACAACCGTCTTTTGCAATATTACCCCAAAGAATTGCAATACCACCTGTTTCACTATATGGGTTATCAATAGGACGAATTGCATCTGTATTCTTAATATATGCACCTTCAATATTTTCACCAACAGTTTTACCCGTTGCAGTAATAAGTGACAAATCAAGAAGGTTTTTCTTTGCAAGTTCTGCCTGAACTGCAGGAATACCACCTGCATTGTTAAGGTCATGCATATGAGTTCCGCCTGCAGGTGCAAGATGACAAAGGTTAGGAACTTTTGCACTGATTTCGTTAAACATATGCAAATCAACAGGAACGCCTGCTTCATTAGCAATAGCAAGAAGATGAAGAACACTGTTTGAAGAACAACCAAGTGCCATATCACAAGCAAGAGCGTTGCGGATTGATTTTTCGTTGATAATATCACGAGCTTTGATGTTTTTCTCTACAAGATTCATAATTGCCATACCTGCGTGTTTTGCAAGTTGAATACGGCCACTATGTACTGCAGGGATTGTACCGTTACCTGGAAGAGCAATACCAACTGCTTCTGCAAGACAGTTCATTGAGTTTGCTGTGTACATACCTGAACAAGAACCACAACCGGGGCAAACATTTTCTTCGAATTCAAGGAGTTTGCAGTCGTCAATCATATTCGCTTTACGAGCACCAACTGCCTCAAACATTTTTGAAAGTGATGTTTCAACACCGTCAATAAGACCTGACATCATAGGTCCACCTGAACATACAACCGCCGGAATGTTAAAACGAACTGCAGCCATAATCATACCGGGAACAATCTTATCACAGTTAGGAACAAGCACTGCACCGTCAAAACCATGAGCCATAATCATTGTTTCAACGCTATCAGCAATAAGTTCACGAGATGCAAGTGAATATTTCATACCAATATGTCCCATTGCGATACCATCGCATACGCCGATTGCAGGTACCATTACAGGAGTACCGCCTGCCATACGGACACCAGCTTTAACTGCTTCTGTAATTTTATCAAGATGAATATGACCCGGAACAATTTCACTATGTGCAGACACAACAGCAATTAAAGGTCTTTCTAATTCTTCTTTAGTATAGCCCATTGCATAAAAAAGGCTTCTGTTAGGTGCTCTTTCAACACCCTTTACTACATTTTCACTTCTTAAGTTCATAATGAGTCCTCCTACAATGAAGTAAATTTGCGATACAAACTATATTTTATACTTATG
>CALBKQ010000213.1 GCA_937895645.1 uncultured Clostridia bacterium | reverse complement strand
AATATCATAAGGATGCTAAAAAAGATATTTCACTTCGTGTTATTACTGACCATATTCGTAGTACAACATTTATGGTTGGTGATGGTGTTCTTCCATCAAACTCAGGTCGTGGTTATGTTTTAAGAAGATTACTTCGTCGTGCAGCTCGTCATGGTCGTCTTATTGGTATTGACAGACCATTCCTTGCAGAAGTTTGCGAAACAGTAATCAAGGAGAACGCAAATGCATATCCAAACCTTGTTGAAAAGCAGGATTATATTAAGAAAGTTATCGCAATGGAAGAGGAAAGTTTTTATAAGACAATCGACTCAGGCCTTGGACTTCTCAACGAAATGATGGCTAACTCAAAAGATAATATTCTTTCAGGTGAAAATGCTTTCAAGCTTCAGGATACTTTCGGTTTCCCAATAGATTTAACAAAGGAAATCGTTGCTGAGAATAATATGACAGTTGACGAAGATGCTTTCAAAAAGTTTGTTGAAGAAGCAAGAATGAAAGCAAAGAGCGTTAAGCGTGACGGTGCTGAAACTGACTGGAGAAACAGTGGCGTTTCATTTAAGGATGTTACAAAAACTGAATTTACAGGTTACGAGGGAAACAACACAAATGCAACAATTCTTGCTCTCGTTTCAAATGGTGAAAGAGCAGATTTTGTAGAGTCAGGTGATGCAATTCTTGTTCTTGACAAAACATCTTTTTATGCTGAAAGTGGTGGACAAGTTGGCGATACTGGTGTTATCACAATCGGTGACAGCACATTTGAGGTAACTAACACAACAAAGGATGCTGACGGTGTAGTTCTTCATCACGGTACACTTACAGGTGATGCTGTTAAGGTTGGCGACACAGTTGTTACAACATACAACGAAGAAAACAGAAAAGCAATTGTGAGAAATCATACTGCCGCACATCTTCTTCAGGCAGCACTTCGTTCTGTTCTCGGTACTCACGTTGAACAGGCTGGTCAGCTTGTAGATGCAAACGAAGTTCGTTTTGACTTCACTCATTTCACAGGTATGACAGGTGAAGAGCTTAAAAAGGTAGAAGACCTTGTTAACGAAGAAATCCTTAATGCGACTCAGATGCTTATTAAGGAAATGCCTATTAACGAAGCAAAGGCTATGGGCGCTATGGCACTTTTCGGTGAAAAGTACGGTGATGTTGTTCGTGTTGTAAAAGCAGGTGACTTCTCAACAGAACTTTGTGGTGGTACTCACGTTGACAATACTGGCAAAATCGGTCTTTTCAAGATTGTTTCCGAATCATCAGTTGCAGCAGGGGTTCGCAGAATTCAGGCAGTAACAGGTAAAAATGTTCTTAAATATATTGACGAAAAGAATGAACTTCTTTATACAACTGCTGACGCTTTCAAAGTAGGTAATGTATCTGCACTTCCACAAAAAGCAGTTGCAGTTGCAAATGACCTTAAAGCAAAAGAAAAGGAAATAGCAACACTTAAAGCAGAAATCAACTCATTCAAGACTGCAGGTATTATGGCAGGGGCTATCGATGTTAATGGTGTTCAGCTTGTTGTTTATTATGCAGGTGAACTTGATGCCAACGGTCTTCGTTCAATGGCTGAAACTGCAAGAGATTCTGCTCCTAATACAGTTGCTGTTATTGCAGGTTCAAATCAGGAAAAAGGCACTGCATCATTTGCTTGTGCTTGTGGTAAAGATGCAATCAGCTGCGGTGCTCACGCAGGTAATATTGTCCGTGAAGTTGCTAAAATTGCAGGTGGTTCAGGTGGCGGTAAACCTGATATGGCTATGGCAGGCGGTAAAGATATTTCAAAGATTGACGATGCTTTGATGTCTGCTAATGAAATTCTTAAATCAATGCTTAAATAAGAGGTGCTAATTATGGATTGTCTTTTTTGTAAAATAGCAAATGGTGAAATTCCATCAAATAAGGTTTATGAGGATGATAAAATCCTTGCATTCCGTGATATTGCTCCTCAGGCAGAAACTCATGTGCTTGTAATTCCAAAAGACCATGTTGCAAGTAGTGCAAACGATATTACAATGGAAAACTGCGAAATCGTGGGTTATATCTTCGCAAAAATTCCTGAAATTGCTCGTCTTGCAGGTGTTGACAGTTATAGAGTAATCAACAACTGTGGTGACAAAGCAGGACAAACGGTAAAGCACATTCATTTTCACATTTTAAGTGGCGACAACCTTTCAGAAAAGTTGGTTTAAGGGGGAGAAAACATTGAAAAGACCATTCGCAGTAATCGGCTTTTCAATGCTCTTAGTGTCACTTCTTGTAACAAATATAAGTTTCAGATTATCCGTTGCTCTGTTAATCGGGGCAACGGTTGTTTTTTGCGTTTTTGTAGCATTCAAAAAGTTGCGAAAATATAAATTTGTAATCTTCAGCCTTTTTGCAGTTGCAGTTTATATAGTATCTTTCATTTTTGCGCAAATCATCTATATAAACGCTGAAAACAAATATGAAAATCAAACTAAAATCAGTGGCGTAGTGTGTCAGGCTCCACAGGAAACTGATTACGCATTTACTTATGTAATAAAACTCCAGAATGAGAACTATAAAATCCGTTATGTTTCAGAAGATAACAAAATGTTTCGTGAGGGTGATATAGTTTCAGGTATCGTAATAAGAAGTGAAGAACAGTTTAAGGATGTGTTTTTTGAAAACTCTTTATCTTCAAAAATTTATTTCACTTTTTTTGAAGGCAAAAGTACCTTTGTTGACAAAACAGGTGAAACAAATAGTTTTTATAGCGGATTAGGTATAGCCAGAAACTGGTTTTCAGATATTGTTGATACATATTTGCCGGGTGAAAGCGGTGCAATAGCAAAAGCCATGACAATCGGTGATAAATCAGAAATTGCGGATACCACAATTGATTATTTCAATTATTCAGGAACAGCACATTTGCTTGTTATTTCAGGGCTTCACCTTACTTTGTGGTCAATAGGAATAATGCGATTTACAGAACGTTTTTCAAAACTTCGCAAATATACTGTAATTATAGGCACATTGTGTCTGTTGGGGTATTCGGCGCTGACAGGTTTCAGTGTTTCTGTTATTCGCGCAGGTGCTATGATTGGCGCTGTGCTTTTAGGAAAAGCCTTGAACCGTGACGCAGATAGCATTAACTCAATAGGTGTAGCACTTGCATTTATCCTTATAATAAATCCTTATGCAACATTATCTAGTGCATTGTGGTTTACAACTCTTTCAACACTTGGAATACTAACACTTGCCAATAACGTAATATTCAAATTGAAAACCCACCACAAATGCAAGAATTTAATGCAGAATTCGACCCTTTATTTTCTTATAACAACTGTCGTAATAAGCTTTTCAACAACTATTTTTACCCTACCGGTTTTCGTGATAAAAGTAGGTGTTCTGCCAATAGCGTCTTTCATATCAAACATTGTAATGATTGATTCAGCACTTGCTTTGATGGTACTTACTGTTATGGGTGCATTTTTACACTTAACAGGTCTTTCTTTTATAGCAGAAATAATCTTTATTATAACGGGGTCAATCAGCAATTTTCTTAAAATCTTTGCAGAACAAATTGGTCTTGCAGAATGGTCAACATTATCTGTAACTCATAGATATTACATATATTTTGTAGTTTTTGCACTGTGCATTATTTTAGTAGCGTTAGTATTCAGAAAGCACAGAAGAATACTGTTGAAAACCGTATCCATATTTTTAACAGTTGTGTTTATTCTTTTATCAACTTATTGCACAACTTATGATTACAACACACCGTCAGTTGATGTTATTTGCAGAGACCCATCACCTGTGTTAACAGTTAACTCAAAAGGTAAAAGTGTACTAATCAATCCACCAACCACGTTGTATACAGCTGAAATGAAGAATGTACTTAATTCCCATAATGAGAAAACTATCGATAATGTGTTTATCACAGAAAAAACTGAATTTACACCATCATATCTTATGGATTTATACGGTGCAATTCCAGTTGGAAATACATATTTCTGCTACAACTCTCCACAGGTTTTTGAAAATCGTTCAATCAGTAATGTGAAAATGCTGACAATAGATGAGAATGTTAAAATAAATGCAGAAAACTATGAGTTATATATTGAGGTTTCTGTAAAAGACAAAAAACTCATTTTAATTGACAGTCAAAATGCAGAAAAGCTCTTTGAAAAAATAAAAGATTATGATATAATCATTTTATATAGTGAAAATGCGTTTGAAATTAAAGAACGCATTGAATATGAAAATCCTGACGCAGAAATTCTTGTGTCAGAAGATGGCAGAAAATACTCATTTTATTTTGAATAACGGGAATAAACTTATGGCATTGATTTATGAAGCCGAACTTAAAAGGCAAATCAGAGAAAAGAATATGTCTAACTGTTATCTTTTCTACGGTAGTGAAGATTACTTAAAGCAGTTTTATACAAATAAAATCTGCTCAAAGTTTGTAACTCCTGGTAGTGAAACATTCAGTTTGCGTAAATATGACGGTAAAGAAAACACTCTCGACGAAGTTTTTGAGGGTGCCGAGTCTATGCCTTTTATGAGCGAATACTCTGTTGTTGTGGTTCACGATTTTTCTCTTGATACCCTTACAAATGACCAGAAAGAACAACTAGAAAAGTTTCTTCAAAATATTCCTGATACATCAATTACAATTTTCTGGATGGACGGTATTGAAGTCTCACCTAAAAACTCAAAATGGAAATGGGTAATTGATAATTTCACAAAATATGCCACTGCAGTTAATTTTGCTAAAGCAGAGGGTAGGGAACTTCGAAAAATCCTTTGTGCTTATGCGTCAAAAATCGGTTGCGCAATGAATGATAGTACTGCCTCATATTTAATTGAACTTTCAGGAGATAGCCTTAATGTGCTTTTCAATGAAATCCAGAAAGCCTGTAACTTTGCAGGGCAGGGTAGTGAAATCACTCGTGAACATATAGACAGTGTTGCGGTACGGAGTCTTGAAGCAAAAGCTTTTGATTTGTCAAAACTTATACTTAATCATAACGCGCAAGGTGCGCTCGAACTTTTACATACTCTTATGATGCAAAAAGCTGAGCCTATTGACATTTTTGGCGTAATACTTACTGCATTTGTTGATATTTATAGGGTAAAAACATCTGTGACAGCAGGTGAAACTGTTATGTATCCTGCAAAAATTTTCGATTATAAAAACAAAGATTTTAGACTTACAAATAGTAACCGTTTTGCTAAAAATCTTACTGATGAGCAAATTCGTGAATGTTTTGATTGCTTTGCAGAAGCAGATAAAGCACTTAAAGGTTCTGCACAGTCAGGGGAGTTAATTCTTGAAAAACTTATAGTGCGCCTTTCACTTATAATAGCAAGGTGAGTTTATGATTAAAATTAAAGAAGCAGTTATAGTTGAAGGTAAATACGATAAAATAAAGCTGTCGGCAATCATTGATACAGTAATCATTGAAACCGACGGTTTTGCTGTGTTCAAGGACAAAGAAAAACAAAAACTTATCCGTTTTCTTGCCGAAAAACGTGGAATTATAATAATGACTGATTCTGATTCTGCAGGCTTCAAAATTCGTAATTTCATAAATGGTATTACAAAAAGTGAAAATATTAAAAATGTTTTTATCCCCGATATTTATGGAAAAGAAAAACGTAAAACCGAAAGTTCAAAAGAGGGCAAATTAGGCGTTGAGGGTATGAAACCTGAAATCATTTTATCAGCGCTGGAAAAAGCAGGTGTTTTGTGTGACAAAAATGAAAAAACAACGTGTCGCGAGATTACCCATACCGAC
>CALBKQ010000212.1 GCA_937895645.1 uncultured Clostridia bacterium | reverse complement strand
ATCGACAGAATAGAAAGTGAGAGTTGTTGTATCTGTATTATAAACAACAGTTAATTTTCCAATTGTTTCTTCAGGGAAAATAAACATATAACCATATGTTGAGTTAAGCAGACATTTAAAATCCGCAATAACTTCTGTATTTTGAAGTTCTGACCAAACCGTAAGATTCAAAGGCATTGAATCAACAGAACTACTTGAAATACTCGTGCCTGAAATAAGTGTTTCAAGTGTTGGTATTTCAACAATACCGTCATTATCAATATCTTTTGAAGTTGTTCTCACATCACGAAGAGTAAAAGGAGACTCTGAAATATTGCTTGAATACAACGGCAAAACAACATCAAAATTACTGTGAGAAATATCAATTACCTCGGTGAGTACACCTGTTTCACTTATCAGCCCGTCTATATAAAGTCTTGTGTGAACTTCATCATTGAAAATATAATTATCGGTTGCAATATTTAAAATTTCAAGCATACCCGTAATTGTAAATTCTTCTTCATTCACAACTTCATATGACGAATTAAAGCTGATTATTCTGCCCACAGTATTTTTTGTCTGATTTGAAAGGTCAATGTTCAGAACGAATAATTCATCAGCATTATCACCATTTAAATCATCAACAAATGCTTTTGTGAAAACCTCAGTTTTAATAAGAGTAAAAGAACTTCCGTTATAACTGTAAATCGTCATTGTACGGTTGCGTGAAGAACCGAAATCAGACATATTTGCAAGTTCTACTTGTGATGTGGAATTCCAGCTGATTACTATTTCTTTAATTCCATCACCGTTAATATCTGCAAAGTTGACTTCATAAATATCGTCACCCCTGCCCTTGATATTTGAAACAACAGACCAATTACCATCTATCTTTTTAAAAGCAGAAACATATGCAATATCTTCAACCGCAGGGTCAGAATAAAATACAAATGCTTCTTGTATTTGGTCGTTATCAAGGTCATAGAAAAGATACGAAGAACGATTATCACCACTCATTGGGGTTTTCATAATTATACTTTCACTGAAAGTTGATGACTTTTCAAAAGCTTCTTGTAAAAGACTGCTATCACCACTAAGCTTCGGGGGACGCATAAGGCTGTCAACCGAAGCGAAGTTGAAATCACAGCCCGACAAAGTAAGACAGACAATCGCCACAAGCATAACCGCTATTAATTTTTTCATTGTCTGTCACCTCTTTTAATCTATTCTGTTGCTTCTACAGTTACTTTAATATCATATTTACCGAATGCCCAGCAATCATATTCACTGGTTACAATTACATTACCTTGTAATACTTTGGTATCGTCAGTTATTGTTTTGTCTGCAGTATCAATTTCAATAGCCAAATCATCAGCCGCTATTGCATCGATATCTTCTTTAGTACCCACAATAGTAACTGTAATGTCTTTTGTGGTATTTAAAGTAACCTTAAAATCGTCACGCGTGTTTTTAATAGTGACATTTGATACTGGAACTGTAAGTGTTTTTGAACTCATATCAGATGCATTTATTGTGACTTTGAAGCGCTTAACATTAGAGTCCATAATCTTATATGTGTTTATTGAATCAGCATCAACCGTAAAAGTATTATAGCTGTCGCCAATATCAGCAAAATCAATGGTGTCAACAACAAACGACTTTGTTGTTTCAACCGCATCAACAGGAATAGCCACCTTAACACTTGACGGACTCACCGAATATTTTATCGGGTTGCTGATAAATCCTGAAGGCGCATTTTTAAACTCAACTGCGGTTGGTAATGTAACAACCTTAAGCACCGGAACTGTCATTGTGATATCATCAACTGTGTTAATCTTTGAATACTCGAGTTTTGAACCATCATTTGTGATTACTTTGATTTCGGGGTCAAATGTTGTTGTTTTTTCAAGAACATCATTAACTTTCACATCGGCAGAAACACTTGTTATGCGGTTTATTTCATTTGCCGGACCGCTTATGAGAACTGTAT
>CALBKQ010000211.1 GCA_937895645.1 uncultured Clostridia bacterium | reverse complement strand
CAGTTACATTACTCTCAATTAAATTTGGAGAATTATAAAAATGAACAATTTTTTCAAAAGTACAACATTCAAAGTGCTACTTGCGGTTGCAATAATTCTTGTTACTACAACTGTTCTTGCTACGGTTGTGGGTGGCAAAACATCCCCGCTTACAAATGTGGTTGATTTTATAACTTCACCATTACAGAATGTAGCATCATACTTTTCTGCAAAGTTAGATGGTGTTACAGGTGGGTTTATTTCATCTGACGCTTACCGTGACCGTGTTGCAGAGCTTGAACAACAGATTGCTGACTATCAGGCACAACTTGTTGATTACGAAAAAACAAAAAAACAACTTGAGTCTTATGAAGAGTTTCTTGATGTCCGTGAAAAAAATCCTGACTACACTTGGGTTTACTCAACGGTTATAGGTCGTGATTCTGCCGATATGTTTGGCTCATTCACAATCAATAAAGGCTCAAATGATGGTATTAAAGTAAATGACGCAGTTATTTATAGCGAATATCTTATAGGAGTTGTAACTGAAGTAAATCCAACATCTGCCGTTGTTCGTTCAGTGTTTGACCCGTCAATTCACGTGGCGGCTTATGAAATAAGAACAGGTGAGTTGGGTTATACAAACGCAACTTTTGATATGGCGGTAAATGGCACTTGTGCACTTTCAGCCCTTGACCGTAATACTGCAATTTCAAAAGGTGGAATTGTAGCAACTTCAGGTACAGGCGGTATATTCCCTAAAGACCTTATTATCGGTACAGTTTCAACTGTTAAACAGAGTGAAACAGACCTTTCATCTTATGCAGTAGTTGAACCACCGGTAAACACAAAAGACATTCACGATTGTTTTGTAATTACAGACTTTACTGAAGAATAGGAATAGTTAAATGACAGTTCAGACCAAAACAAAGCTTAAAAGATATGCCGTATATGGCGTTATAATTCTTTTGGCACATATTCTGCAGAATATACTGACAATCTTTCCCAAGATTGCATCGGTCCGACCTGTTTTGCTTATTTCAGTTGCGGTGTGCATTGCTATGTTTGAGGGCGAGGTTGTAGGTGCAGTTGCAGGACTTTTATCAGGGGCTTTGTGGGACACCCTTACAGTTACTGCCGATGGCTACAATGCACTCTATCTTATGGTTGCTTGTGCGGCGTGTGGTGTGTTACTGCGAATTTTTATGCGCAACAATATTATCACATATATAATGATGAATACAGGCATTACAATGCTTTACTTTTTAAGTTATGTGTTGTTTTTCATTACTGCCCGTGGCGTTGACGGTGGTGCAGAAATGTTGTTAAGATATTACTTGCCAATGGGTATTTATTCTCTTGTGCTTACACCATTCTGGTATGTGATTATCCGTGCAGTAAACAGAAAATTCTCATATAACTATACAGAATATTAAGATTAAAGATTTATAATTTTTGAAGGATGGTGAAAAGAATGAGAAATACATATAGTTACAAAATCCGTGCAACTGCGTTTGTGGTTGTAATATTACTTGTTATCTCAATCTTTGTTGCTGACCTTTTCAGAATACAGGTTATAAAGGCAGATGAATATGCTTCAAAAAACATTTATCTTTCATCTGCAAAAACAAAAATTGATGCTTTGCGCGGTGAAATTCTTGACACAAACGGTACACCTCTCGTTTACAATAAAAGTTCAAATACGGTGTATATTGATGCGTCATATTTCCCAAAAGCATCAAAAATAGAAGAGCGTAATGAAATTATTTTATCTCTCATCACTCTTTTCGACCAGAAAGGTGTTGAGTACAACTCAACCTTACCCATTGAACTTGTAGGTAATAATATTGTTTTTACTGAAAACAATAAAAATGATAAAAACAAGCTTTTTGCAAAGGATTATCTAAACTTAAACCGTTATGCAACTCCACAGAATGTTTTTGACGCTTTGTGTGAGTATTATTCTCTTGAAAATATGTCGGTTTCTGACGCGGTTAAAGTTGCATCAGTATATTTTGCAATGGTTAAAGCAGATTTTTCAAAAAATAATCCTTTTACTCTTGCCGAAGATGTGCCTGACGAAGTAATTTTGATAATCAAAGAGCAAAGCAGATTTTATCAAGGTATTGAAACTCGTATTGATACAGAACGTGCATACTATGACGGCACAATCGCACCACATATTATCGGTTATTACGACTATCTTAACGCAGAGGAATATGCATCTGTAACCGAGAAATATAAAGAGTCACTTAAAGACGAAAATCTTACAGACAAAGAAATTGAAACTTTAGGACTTCGTTCATATAAAATGACCGATAAAATTGGAAAATTTGGTATTGAAAGTGCCCTCGAAAACGAACTCCGCGGTACTCGTGGCGTTGCTACAACAGTAACTAATGCAGATGGCACAAAAAACACAACCGTTACAACTGCTCCTGTTAACGGAAATAACGTAATCCTTACTATTGACGGTGATTTTCAAAAGGATGTCCAGAAAATTCTTCAGTCTAAAATTAATAGTACAAAAGAAAATGATAACATTACCACTGCCGGCAGTATTGTTGTTATGGATGTAAACGATTTTTCAGTTCTTGCCTGTGCAACATATCCGACTTATGATTTGTCGACCTACAAGGAAAATATTGTAGCGCTGAATACTGATAAATCAGCTCCCCTCTGGAACAGAGCGTTGCGAAGCACTTATGCTCCCGGTTCAACAATGAAGCCTATTGTAAGCGTTGCGGGTCTTGAAGAGGGAATTATAACAGCAAACTCAACTATAAAATGTACAGGCACTTACACTTATTATAAAGACCTTCCATTAGGCTGCGCCAATGTATTAGGACACACAGGTCACAACATAAATGTTGAGGATGCGTTAAAATATTCTTGTAATATTTTCTATTATGATGTGGGCAGACAATTAGGCATTAGCAAAATGGACGAATACTTTGAAATGTTTGGTCTAGGTAGCAAAACGGGTGTAGAGCTTACTGAATCAAGCGGTAAGGTAGCAAGTATTGCTAACAGAGAGGCTGCGGGTGGAATATGGTATCCTGGTGACACTATTCAGGCTGCAATTGGTCAGTCAGACCATCTTTATACACCACTCCAACTTTGCGCTTATGTGTCAACTCTTGCAAATGGTGGCACAAGATATAAAGCGCACTTTGTTGAAAGCATAAAATCAGCAGATTATTCAGAAGTTCTTTATCAGGCAGAACCCGAAGTTTTGCAACAGTTAAATATTTCAAAAAGCACACTTAATACCGTTAAAAGCGGTATGATAGAAATGGCAAAAACTTACGCATCACTTCGTGATGCAGAATATCAAGTTGCCGCAAAAACTGGTACAGCTCAGGCAAAGAAAAAGGTAAATGATGTTGTTGTGTCATATACAAATGGTTTTGTTGTTTCTTATGCACCGGCGGACAATCCTGAAATCGCAGTTGTTATTG
>CALBKQ010000210.1 GCA_937895645.1 uncultured Clostridia bacterium | reverse complement strand
CTAAAAAAGACACACCCTTATGACCCGGCATGTGAAGTCGGGCAGTATTACTTTTAATGTAATTCTGCACAAAGTCAAAAATTGGTGTGTCCATTTTAATATTTCCTTATTTATCGTAATTTTCTGCTACCTGAATCATAACAGCACATTCAATACGCTTCTTAAAGAGTTCACAACCGTATTCATAAATACCTGTGATTTTTCCTGATGCGTGGTATGAGTTTGCAGCACAACCACCTGAACAGTAAAGTTTTGCCCAACAGTCATTGCATTCAGGTCTTGCATAAGCATTACAGAGTTTGAACTCATTTTGAATTTCTTTGTTTGTAACACCATCCCAGATATTGCCAAGTAAGTATTTAGTATCGCCAACAAACTGGTGGCAAGGGTAAAGGTCACCTGTAGGTGTAACTGCCATATACTCTGTGCCTGAGCCACAACCTGAAATTCGTTTGTAAATACAAGGACCGTGTGTTAAGTCAAGCATATAGTGATAGAATGTGAAAGGTCTGCCTTCTTTTTTGCGTTTAATCATTTCTTTTGCAAGAATTTCATATTGGTCAAAAAGAACTGGCAAGTCGCTTTCTGTCAATGCACTTGCATCTTCAGGTGAGCAAACAACAGGTTCCATACTGAGTTCAGTAAACCCTAAGTCTGCCATATGAAAAATGTCATTTGTAAAGTCAGTGTTGTTATGAGTAAATGTGCCACGCATATAGTAGTTTTTTCCACCACGGCGTTTAACAAATTCCTGGAATTTAGGCACAATCAAATCATAACTACCACGTCCCATATAGTCAACGCGAAGCCTGTCATGTACTTTAGGTCTGCCGTCAAGACTTAATACCACATTACTCATTTCTTTATTGCAGAAATCAATAACTTCGTCATCAACAAGTACGCCGTTAGTGGTAAGTGTAAAACGGAAATTCTTGTTATGTATTTTCTCTTGCACTCTTGCATAAGCCACTAACTCTTTAACAACATTCCAGTTCATAAGTGGCTCACCACCGAAGAAGTCAACTTCAAGGTTGTGGCGTGTGCCTGAATTTTCAATAAGAAAGTCAAGTGCTCGTTTGCCTACTTCAAAACTCATAAGTGCCCGTTCACCATGATATTTGCCCTGACTTGCAAAGCAGTATGAGCAGTTAAGATTACAGGTGTGGGCAACATGAAGACAAAGTGCCTTAATTACTGTGTTTCTGTTCTTGAAATCAAAAGCCATACCCTCGTAAGTGTCAGGAGTATAAAGTTTGCCTGCATTTTCAAGTGATTTCACATCTTCTATGCAGTCAAGAACATCTTGTTCTGAAATTTCTTCGTTTTTATAGTTTTCAAGTATGTATTTAACAATCTCATTGGCATCTTTTTCTTTATACATAGCGATTATGTCATAAGCCACTTCATCAACTACGTGAACAGACCCTGAACAAGTGTCAAGTACAATGTTGTAACCATTTAATTTATATTGATGTACCATAATTTATCCTTCTCAACAAAAAACAGGTAATACAAACGCATTACCTGTTTTCAGCAATAGATTTTTAATTCTTATTTGCTTTCAACATTTTCGCATTGCTGATTAGCAACACCGCAAGATGTTTTACAAGCTGACTGGCAAGATGTCTGGCATTCACCACAACCGCCCTTAACTGCGCTTTCTTTAAGGTCTCTTGTTTCGATTGTCTTAATTCTTTCCATTTTGAAAACTCCAATCTTGAAAAATTTGAATAGGGAAAACCCTTTATTTCATTTACTTAAAAAGTATATCATAAGCAAAAATTACTGTCAAGAGTAAATGTGATTTTATAATTGACATATGACCCTCAAAGTGCTATATTTTATAAGGATTTTTTGCACGTGGGAGGTTAGTGTATGTTCACAAAAGAGAATATAAAAAAGAATATACCCGTCTTTTTTCGTGTAGTGCTAATAAGCATACTTGTAGGTGTAACTTGCGGACTGGTAGGTGCAATGTTCGTTAAAGCAATCGCGTTTGTTACAAATATCCGTGAAAATAACAGTTGGGTTTTATATCTCTTACCCGTTTTCGGACTTGTTGTTGCAGTACTTTATAAAGAGTTCAAAATAGAGGGTACAGGCACAAACCATATAATTAAGAGTGTCCGTACTGATAAACGTGTTTCACCACTTTTAGGTGTTGCAGTTTTTTTAGGCACAATCCTTTCACATTTTGGTGGTGCATCAGTAGGTCGCGAGGGTGCAGCATTGCAACTTGGTGGTAGTATTGGCGAACTTTTTGCAGAAAAATTTAAGATTCCTGAAGGTTTTCGCCGTATTCTTGTTATGAGTGGTATGAGTGCTTGTTTCGCAGCACTTTTTGGCACACCAGTTGCAGCTTTTGTCTTTGTTTTAGAAGTTGTGCGCGTTGGTGAGCGTTGTTTTGCGGCATTTGTTCCTGCTTTTGTGTCTGGTGGA
The DNA here is from genome assembly GCA_937895645.1 of uncultured Clostridia bacterium. Lineage (GTDB taxonomy): Bacteria > Bacillota > Clostridia > Oscillospirales > Acutalibacteraceae > Fimenecus. Next base: position 5,268 of record CALBKQ010000210.1, on the reverse strand, counting down.
ATCGCATTTCTTGTTTCCAATAATTTAGGTGTTGAACCTGAACAATTTCCTCTCAGTTCTGTTCCTAATTTGTCATTTGATGTGCTGTGGAAATTTGTCCTTATTGCAGTTGTGGGGGCCTATGTAAGTGAACTTTTTGTCTATGCACTGCATTTTTCCGAAAAAGGATTTAAGAAGTTATTCAAAAATGAATATGTCCGTGTAGTTGTGGGTGGTATAATCATAATTGCCCTTACAAAGTTAGTAGGAACAAATGATTATAACGGTGGGGGAATGAATGTAATCCACCATATTTTTACTGATGGTACAGTGCATTATGAAGCGTTTTTATTAAAGATTATTTTTACAGCTATTTCAGTTGGTGCGTGCTATCGTGGTGGCGAAATTGTACCAACCTTGTTTGTGGGGGGCTCTTTTGGTGGCGCAGCGGCCAGTGTTTTAGGGATTGACCCGTCATTGGGTGCGGCAATCGGTATTGTTACACTTTTTTCAGGTGTAACAAATTGCCCTGTATCAACAATCATATTAGCCTGTGCAATGTTTGGAATTGATGGAGTGGGCTATTTCGCTGTAGCATCAATAATCAGTTACGCATTATCAGGTAAAGTAAGCCTTTATAAAGGACGCAAAACCCCATTTGTAAAAAATCATTAAAAATTGCAACCTTTACCGATTTTTAACGAGTATTATAGTTGAAAGGGGTGTAGGTTATGAGAAATTATAAAAAAATACTAAAATATGTGCTTTGCATATTTGTAGTTTTAGTTATAATATTTTCAATATGGTTAAGTTATACACCAACAAAAGTTAAATATCTTTCTGAATTTTCAGCAGAAGATACAGCAATTAACGAGAATGATTTACGTGAAATTGTTGGCATATCTGACTATGTGTTTATAGGCTGTGTTGAAGAAATACATGATTATAATTCTAAGAAATATTTTCGTGATTACCCTGAAATAATTGATTACAACGGTATGCCATATACTGAGTGTGAAGTAAGAGTTGTTGAAAGTATAAAGGGTTGTCTTAATAAAGACACAACATTTTCCTTATATAAATTCGGCGGAATTACATGGAGTAGAAATTGCATTTTAATTGACGATGATGACAAACTCCCTGAAAAAGGCAATTATTATATTTTTGCAGGTAGTTGTTATGCTGACGGTACAATGCTTGTTGGTGGAAAGAACAAAACAGCACTTCTTGAAGATGGTATAAATGAAACTAATTTTGAAAACTCAACAGTATATAAGAATTATGTTGAGGCATATGAAAATCAGATTACAAGAAATGCAACTCCACCATATTATTTGTGTAGTGCAGATGCGAATTATGGTGACGGCACAACCAATGCAGAAAGATATCACCAACACATCAATGACCGTTATAATGGTGAAATAACTGATAAGGAATACCACAAAGCAATGAAATCTGGTAATCCAAAGATAAAATGAAATATTGAGGGGAGTTTATACTCCCTTTTTTTATGCAAAAATATAAAAAACATCTATTATTTTTACAAAATATATGATATGATATTAAATGTATAACTATGTTTACAAAGAAGATGAAGTTAAATGTCAAAAAAATGTGATGTGCTCATAGTCGGCTGCGGTGTCGCAGGACTTAATACAGCACTTTCGTTACCTGAAAATCTTAATATTACAATTCTTGCTAAAAAGAGCAATACTGATTCAAACTCATCACTTGCACAAGGCGGTGTAGCGGCAGTTCTTGATTTAGAGAATGATAGTTTTGACTTGCACATAAAGGACACTATGATTGCAGGTAAACACGCTAATGATATTGACGCTGTTACCGTTCTTGTGGAAGAAGGACCCGACGAAGTCCGTAAAATTATCGAATATGGTGTTGAGTTTGATAAACGCCCTGACGGTGAACTTAATATGACACTTGAGGGCGGACATTGTCGCAGAAGAATTGTTCACCATAAAGACACAACAGGTGCAGAAATGGTTCGTGCTATGGTGTTAGAAGCACAGAAACGCAAGAACATAACAATAATTGAAAATGCACCTGTATTCAAACTCACCCGCGTTAAAAGTGGTATTTGTGCCCATATTTTAACAAGTGACGGACAAGACGAGATTTTTGCAAGTTATTGTGTACTTGCAACAGGTGGTATAGGTCGAGTTTATAAATACACAACTAATCCGAAAGTTGCAACGGGTGACGGTATTCGTCTTGCATTTGAACTTGGTGCACGAATTAAAGATTTAAGTTATGTTCAGTTCCATCCTACAGCATTTAATTCAGACGATAACGAGCAGTTCCTTATAAGTGAAGCAGTTCGTGGTGAGGGCGCTTATCTTCTTAACTGTAATAAAGAAAGATTTATGCACCGTTATGACGAAAGATTAGAACTTGCCCCTCGTGATGTTGTTTCAAAATCAATTATCATTGAGTCAAGAAGAACAGGCAGTAATAACTTTTATCTTGATATTACTCACCGTGATAAAGAGTATCTTCTTAATCGTTTCCCCGGTATTCATAAAGGTTGCTTAAAGTACAATGTTGATATTACAAAAGATTTAATTCCTATTTTCCCTTGTCAGCATTATCTTATGGGCGGTATTGAAGTGGATTTGAATTCCCGTACAACAGTATCACGACTTTACGCAGTAGGTGAGTGTTCAAACACAGGTGTTCACGGTAAAAACCGACTTGCAAGTAACTCACTTTTAGAAGCTCTTGTATTCGGCAAACGCTGTGCTGACGATATTGTTCGTTGTATCAATATGAATTACCCTGAAGTCAAGGTTTGCGAAATTGAAAAACAAGACCTTGACGGCGCACCACTTCTTAAAGGTGTCCGTACAGAAATCCGTAATATTATGCAGCGCTCATATTTTGTAATGCCTGCCAACGAAGATGCAGTACGAAATGGATATAAACGAGTTCGTGAAATTTTAACAAGACTTAAAAACGGTAAATTCAAAATTACCCCTGACTATTGCGAAGCCTTAAGCCTTGCAACAGTTGCTTATATAATTCTCAAGGAGGTCAATGACCAATGAAATTAAATCAGTTTTATGTAGATAATCTTATAAAGGAAGCAATCAGCGAAGATATTAACTATATTGATGTTTCTGCTGACTATCTTATCCCTGATACCCAACGAAATGACTCATATTTCGTAGCAAAAGCAGATGGAGTACTTTGTGGATTAGATATTGCAATGCGAGTTTTTACACTTCTTGACGAAACTTTCACATATACAGTTCATAAAAACGATGGTGACGAAGTAAAAGCAGGGGATTTAATCGTTGAATTTAACGGCAAAACTGCTTGTTTGCTTAAGGGTGAGCGTACAGCTCTTAACATTATTCAACATATGTCAGGTATTGCAACTGCTACAAATAAGGCTGTAAAACTCTGTGAAGGCACCAACGCATCTGTAACAGATACAAGAAAAACATTACCAGGACTTCGTGCATTACAGAAGTATGCAGTTGTTTGTGGTGGTGGTAAAAACCACAGATACAATCTTTCTGACGGGGCAATGCTTAAAGATAACCATATTGACGCAGGTGGCGGAATTACAAACGCAGTTGCAATTTTACGCTCAAAACTCGGTCATATGGTTAAAATCGAAGTTGAAACCCGCAACTCCGACGAAGTCAAAGAAGCAGTAAGTGCAGGTGCAGATATCATTATGCTTGATAATATGACAAACGAGCAAATGAAAGAATGTGTTGAATATATTAATGGCAGAGCAAAAACAGAGGCATCAGGTAATATCACACTTGACAATATTGCAGAGGTTGCAAAAACAGGTGTTGATATTATCTCACTTGGCGCATTAACACATTCAGTTAAAGCATTTGATATTTCAATGAAAATGAGATAAATTTATGAATTTTAATGAATCAGTAGAATATATTCATTCACTTTTAGCATTTGGAATTAAACCGGGACTTGAGCGTATTTCTATGCTTTTAGATTTACTGAATAACCCACAAGATAAACTAAAAGTCGTACATATTGCAGGTACAAACGGTAAGGGCTCAACTTCCACAATGATTTCCAATATGCTTATAGCAGAGGGCTACAAAACAGGTCTTTTTACATCCCCTTATGTTATTGATTTCTGCGAGCGAATTCAGGTAAATGGTAAAAATATTGATAAAAGTATTTTCGCAGAGTGTGTGACAGAAGTCCGTGAAAAAATAGAAGAATTAAATAAAAAAGGTATCATTATCACAGAATTTGAGGCAATAACAGTTTCTGCATTTCTCTGTTTTGTGAAGACTGGTTGCGAATATGTTGTACTTGAAGTTGGACTTGGCGGACGCTTTGACGCAACTAATGTTGTGAAAAATCCAAAAGCTGTTGTTATTACTTCAATCTCACTTGACCATATTGCGATTTTAGGCGATACAATCGAAAAAATTGCCTTTGAAAAATGTGGAGTAATCAAAGAAAATGTATCTGTTATTACATCTTCAAATCAGTGTAATGATGCTCTTAAAGTAATAAAAGAAACTTGCAATAACAAAAACTGCAAATTAATTATTGCTGACCCGCACAAAACTGAAATTCTTGACGATTTAATTTTAGGTACAGTTTTTGCCTATAACAACAATGTATATAAAACAAAACTTACTGGTAATCATCAAATTGAAAATACCGTTAATGCAATCGAATGTGCAAAGGTACTTAACATCAGTGAAAATGCAATAACCCAAGGCATTGAGAATACAAGAATGATTGCAAGAATGGAAGTTATAAACGAAAATCCGCTTATAATCCGTGACGGCGGTCATAACGAGGGTTGTGCAAAGGCGTTACACGATTTCCTCACTAAATATAAAGTAGAAAATATTAATATGCTTATAGGTCTTATGGCAGATAAAGATTGTGAAACTTATGTTTCAAAAATCGCACCACTTTGCAAATCTGTTGTAACTGTCACACCTTCTAATCCACGAGCATTAGATAGTGAAAAGCTTAAAGAAATTGCAGAAAAATACTGCGATAATGTAAAATCCATAAATAACCCACAAGATGGGTACAAATATATTCTCTCAAACACCAAAAAAGACGAAACAATACTCGTCTGTGGCTCATTCTATATGATGTCTGACATATTTAGTAACCACTGATTAAATTTATAGCATACACCTTGGCGAATAATTTTCCGCCATTCTGCCCCAAAATCCTCGTTAATACACAAAGTATTGCCTGCGGTTTTTGACGGTTCTGACAAAAAACTATCTCGCTGATAATTGCAACCCGATTTAA
>CALBKQ010000209.1 GCA_937895645.1 uncultured Clostridia bacterium | reverse complement strand
GTAAAACAAAGAATGTTTGTAAAGTAACAGGCATAATATTTGGCATTGGAATTCGAATAAATGAGCCTATACATATCATGGTACAGAAAAGTGCAGAAAGTGTTAAAGTTACAATCAGGTTTCTTCTTTTCATTTTACCCTCACACTTACATCACCTGACGCGATTTCTTCAATCTCGCCATTTTCGTTCTTAACAAGCAAATGACAATCATCCGTTATATCAATTACTGTTGCAGGTCGTGTGACTTCACCTGAAATTATATTGATTTTTTTACCTGTTAAGTATGAATATTCTTTATATCTTTTGATGTAATCAACATCTTCACCATTATACATACTAAAAAAACTGTTGACTACGTCTGCAATAATTTTTTCTTTAATGTTTTTTTCAGTATTTCCGGGGAAAATTGCAGTTGCAATATCTTTTATATCATCAGGAAAACCGTTTTCAGGTGCAACTACATTTATACCAATACCAACAACAGCATAATCCAACATTTTCCGACTATTTATTGCACCTTCTGTGAGTATTCCACACACCTTTTTACCGTCAATATAAATATCATTTACCCATTTGATTTTGACATCATTTTTATTGTATTTCATAACAGTTTCTGTAACAGATACTGCCGCCATAACAGTCAAAAATAGAGATTTTTCAGCCGAAAATTCAGGATGTAAAAGTAAAGAAAAGTAGATTCCTGTACCATTCGGAGAATAAAAAGAACGACCCATTCTGCCTCTGCCACCAGTCTGACTTAAAGCAATAACGAGTTGATTTTCTTTTTCACCTTGTGAACCCAATTTTTTTAAATAATTATTTGTAGAATCGAGTTCGTCAAAAATTGTGATATTCAGTTTTTGGTCTAAAAATTGTTCTAGTATTTTCTTATCCAAATTTATCACCGTCGATATTATATATTGAAATAACAAAATATGCAAGAAAAAGGACTCAAATGAGTCCTTTTTCTTTATAAGTGCCAAATTTCATTTGCATACTCTTTAACTGTTCTATCAGATGAAAATTTACCCGCATTACACATATTAAGCCAACACTTTTTATAAAACTCTTTTTTGTTTTTATAATCTGAATTAACTCGTTTCTTTGTTTCAACATAATCATTGAAATCAAGAAGCAAATAGTAATGGTCAGGCTCATGCCAAGATGCTCCTTTAAGAATTGAATCGTAAAGTTCTTTGAAAATCTTTGTTCTGCCGTCCTTAAGTGTACCATCAACAAGTGCGTCAAGTACTCGTTGAATCTTCTCGTCATTATCATAAAGATTTTTTGAAGAATAGTAATCTTTTACCTTTTCAATATCTTCAACGCGAGCACCAAAAATATAGTTATTCTCTTCCCCTGCTTCTTCAACAATTTCAATATTTGCACCGTCATAAGTGCCAAGGGTTACTGCACCATTAAGCATAAGTTTCATATTACCTGTACCAGAAGCTTCTGTACCTGCAGTTGAAATCTGCTCGCTGACATTAGCAGCCGCAACAAGTTTTTCAGCATATGAAACATTGTAATTCTTAACGAAAACAACTTTGATATATTTTGAAACAACTTTGTCTTTCTCAATAAGTTTAGCAATCTCGTTAATAAGTTTTATAATACCTTTTGCACGAGCATAACCAGGTGCAGATTTAGCACCGAAAATAAATGTTGTCGGAACAAAATCTTTTATTGTACCCTCTTTAATTTCAAAATAAAGTTCAAGAATTGCAAGTGCATTGAGTAATTGACGCTTATATTCGTGAAGCCGTTTAATCTGAATATCAAAAATCGTGTTCGCATCTACTTCTACACCGTCGTGAAGTTTTATAAAATCGGCAAGTTGTTGCTTTTTAGTTTCTTTTATAGCAATAAAACGATTGAGCACATTATCATCATCAGCATATTTTTCAAGTTCTTTTAATTTATCAAGGTCAGTTACCCACTCGTCAGAACCTAAAAGTTCAGTAACGAGTGCTGAAAGTTCGCGATTACAAAGTAATAACCATCTTCTTTGTGTAATGCCGTTAGTCTTATTCTGAAACTTTTCAGGGTATAACTCATACCAATCCTTAAGAACATCAGTTTTAAGAATATCAGTATGGATTCTTGCAACACCATTTACATATTTTGAACAGAAAATAGCCAAGTATGCCATATGAACGCGCTTATCTTGAATAATCTGCATTTTTTCAGCTTTTTCTTTATCAATTTTCACTTTCTTTAGCTCTTTTTTGAGTAACATATCAAGTTTTTTGATAATGTTGAGAACTTGTGGAATAGTGTCTTTAATTATTTTTACATCCCATTTTTCAAGAGCTTCTTGCATAATGGTATGGTTTGTATAATTAAACACATTTTTTGTAATTTCAACTGCGCTCTCAAAATTAACATTTTCATTCTCAGTTAAAAGTCTGATAAGTTCAGGAATTGAAATTACAGGATGAGTGTCATTAAGTTGAATTGTTATATAATTAGCAAATACACTAAAATCATTACCGTGTATATTCTTATATTTTCTTATAATATCCTGTAAAGACGCACTTGAGAAGAAATATTGTTGTTTAAGTCTTAATTTCTTGCCCTCATAGGTATCATCATTAGGATAAAGAACACGAGAAATGTCTTCAGCACGATTTTTAAGATTTACCGATTTATCATATTTTTGTTGATTGAACAAATCAAAATCAAAAGGAACAAGAGATTCTGCCTGCCAAAGTCTCAATGTACCTACATTGTCAGTACTATAGCCAATAACCGGCATATCATAAGGCACTGCTTTAACTGTCATATCTTTGAATTTAACTTCTACTGAATCATTTTCATTACGAATTGACCAAGGGTCACCCCAACGAGTCCAGTCATCAGCATATTCAACCTGAAAACCATCTTGAATATCTTGCTTAAAAAGGCCATATTTATAACGGATTCCATAACCATCAAGTGCAATATTATGAGTTGCAGCACTCTCTAAAAAACATGCTGCAAGACGACCTAAACCACCATTACCTAACGCACTATCTTCAATATCTTCAAGTGAATTAAGAGACACATTGTATTTATTAAGTTCAGTTTCAACTTCGTCATACAAATTTTTAGATACAAGGTTATTATAAATTGCGCGACCAACAAGAAATTCTGCAGAAAAATAAAAAGCAGTTCTTTCTTTAATTCTCTTATTTCTACTATTCATCCAATCGTCAGCAATTTCACCCATAACCGCAGTTGAAATTACATCATGTAATTCATTTGGTGTCAATTTGTTTAACGATTTCAAGTATTTACTTTTAGCAAGTGATATTGCATCATTTACTATTTTTGACATTATTTTTTCCTCTTTTCACCTTTGGCATACGCTGATAAAGTACAGTATAGAACTTTACCTTTTCTGCCAGTTCATCACTTAAATAATCAGGTTTTGCACGCCATTGCCAATTATTGTTGACAGTTGACGGATAATTCATTCTTGCGTCATTGCCAAGTCCTAATAAATCTTGCATTGTAACGATTGCAGTATCGGAATTACTTGACCATATTGCCTTAATCATACCCCAATTATATCCTTCTTTACGAGTAAGTCTAAGATAGTCTTTTGCTCGTTTTCGTGTTTTTCTTGGGGCGGTTTTAGTCATATAACCAATAATTGTATCGTTATCATGAGTGCCAACATATGCAACTGAATTTTTAGTAAAATTATGAAGCAAATAATCATTTTCTTCATCAGTATCAAAAGCAAATTGAAGTACTTTCATACCGGGATATTTACTTTGTTTGAGCATTTGTTTAACTGCAGGAGTTAAAAAACCTAAATCTTCTGCAATAATATTCATTTTGCCAAGTTCCTTTTCGATTTCACGGAAGAAATCAATGCCCGGACCTTTTCTCCATTCACCAATTTTTGCAGTTTTTGCACTAGAAGGAATGCAATAATATGACTCAAATCCTCTAAAGTGGTCAATACGGATAACATCACATAATGAATATTGATGTTTTATTCTTTGTTTCCACCAAGTGTAATTATCTTTTTTCATATATTCCCAGTCATATAGTGGATTCCCCCACAACTGACCATCAGCAGTAAATGCGTCGGGTGGACAACCTGCAACTTCAATAGGATTACAATCTTCATCAAGTAAAAAATTTTTTGGGTTTGCCCATACATCTGCACTGTCAGCGGCAACATAAATGGGAATATCACCAATAATTAATACACCATTTTCATTAGCATATTTTTTAAGATTTGACCATTGAGTAAAGAATAAATATTGAATAAATTTTTGAAATTCAATATCATCTTTTAACTCTGTTCTTACTTTATCAATTACAGAAAATTTGCGGATTTTTAAGTCTTTTGTCCACTCATTCCAGGGCATTCCGTTAAAAGAATTTTTAAGTGCCATATACAAGGCAAAATCATCAAGCCAAAAAGCGTTTGTATGACAAAAATTGACATATTTTTTATCAGTAAAATCAAAATTAATATACGCTTTTCTTAATACCTTAAACCGATTTTTATAAATCTTTTCAAAGTCGATTTTCTCTTGATTTTCGCCCCAGTTAATCCTTGAAAAGTCACCTTTTTTTAGTAATCCGTCTTTACAAAGCAAGTCAAAATCAATGAAATATGGATTACCTGCAAAAGTTGAAAAAGATTGATATGGTGAATCGCCATAACTTGTAGGACATAAAGGTAAAACCTGCCAATATGTTTGACCACTCTTTTTCAAAAAATCCACAAATTTATACGCTTCAATGCCAAGTGTTCCTATACCCGTGTTACCAGGCAAAGATGAAATATGCATTAAAACTCCGCTTGTTCTCATATGAATCGCCCTTAACTAAATAATATAAAAATAATAATATTATTTTTTACTTAAAAAGTCAATCACAGATTAAGTTTTCACTCACTTTATCAAAAATATGCAGACGTTCGGTGTCAATTAACATATTGCAAACTGTGTCACTTTTAATTTGTGTATTTGATGGAACATTGGCGATAATTTTTTCACCACCAAGTTTGCCATATAAATAATAATCAGAACCCGTCATTTCTGCAATATCAATATACATTTCAAAAGTGTTTATTTGTATACTTTTTGCTAAATGCAAATTTTCTGGTCGGATACCTAATATGACTTCTTTATCTCTGTAAAGTGATAAGGCGTCATTCATTCTTTCAGGTAATTTAATGTTAAAGTTTTGAAAATATGCGTAGTAACCATCTGTTTTCATTGTAATTTTACAGTTTATAAAATTCATTTGTGGTGAACCAATAAAACCTGCTACAAACATATTCTGTGGATGATTGTAAAGCATCTGAGGGGTATCATTCTGCATTATTTTTCCGTCTTTCATAACAACAATTCTATCACCCATTGTCATAGCTTCAGTCTGGTCGTGAGTAACATATACAAATGTTGTTTGAAGTTCTTTATGAAGCATTGAAATACGACTACGCATTTCAGTTCTTAATTTTGCGTCGAGATTAGAAAGTGGCTCATCAAGAAGAAAGACAGCAGGTTCACGCACCATAGCTCGTCCTAATGCAACACGTTGTCGCTGACCGCCAGATAATGCTCTTGGTTTCCGGTTAAGATACTGTTCAATATCAAGCATTTTTGCTGCTTCATGGACTTTTTTATCTATTATGTCTTTCGGAACCTTTCTGTTTTTAAGTCCGAAAGCCATATTTTTATAAACATTCATATGAGGATAAAGTGCATAACTTTGAAAAACCATTGCAATATCACGATTCTTAGGTGATACATCATTTACTAATTTATCGCCTATATACATTTCACCATCTGTAATTTCTTCAAGACCTGCAATCATACGAAGTGTTGTAGATTTACCACAACCAGATGGTCCTACTAATATTACAAACTCTTTGTCTTTTATTTCAAGATTAAGGTCTTCAATAACCGTTACTCCATCCTCATAAGTTTTCTTAATATTTTTTAATGAAATTGATGCCATATAATCACCTAACCTTTAACTGCACCATCAATAACGCCTTTGATAATGTATTTCTGACATACAAGATAAAAAGCAATAATCGGAATAATTGCCAATACAAGCATTGCCATAAATCCGCCCCAATCTATTGAACCGTACGCACCCTGCATTGTGAGTTGAATAGCAACAGATAAAGTTTTATCAGCCGAACCCAGTAATAAATATGGCAAAAGGAAATCGTTCCAAATCCACATTGCATTGAGAATTGCTACAGTAATTGCAGTTGGTTTGAGTATTGGAAATACAACCATAAAAAATGTTTTTAATGGACTACAACCGTCAATCATAGCCGCTTCTTCAATTTCTTTTGGCAGACTCTTTACAAATCCACTGAACATAAATACTGACAGTCCTGCACCAAAACCAAGATATACAGGTATTATACCAATAACACTATTCAAACCAAGATTTATGCAAACAGATGTCATTGTAAACATAACCATCTGAAATGGTACAATCATACTGAATAAAAACAGATAATAGACTGCTTTGTTAAACCTGGACTTAACTCTTGTTATATACCAAGCAGTCATTGAAGTAAAAATAACAATTGCAAGTACAGAGGCAACTGTTATAAATAAAGTTCTAAAAAAAGCACCTACTATTCCAGAACTTTGTATTCCGTTTATATAGTTTTCAATCCCAACAAATGTGTCCTGATTAGGAAACTCAAAAGGTGTTCCAATAATATTGAATTTTGACTTAAACGAGTTAATTATTACAAGATAAATTGGAAACAAAAATAGTGCAGATAACAATAAAAGAAGTGTAAATGAAAATCCGTTGAAAATTTTTGTTCTCTGTTTCATCAGTTTTCAACCTCTTTTCTGCTTGTAATTTTAAGTTGAATAAAAGAGATGAGTGCTACAATTATAAAGAAAATTACTGCTTTTGCCTGTCCTACACCCTGCCAACCAATTCTTCCATAGAAAGTGTTAAAAATATCGAGTGCTAACATTGATGTCTCTCTTGCGGGAGCACCACCTGTTAAGGCTAAATTTTGGTCAAACAACTTAAACGAATTAGTTATAGTTAAAAACAAACATATGGTTACTGCAGGCATTACCATTGGAATAGTAATATGTCTTAATATTGAAAATGGTGTTGCACCATCAATCCGTGCTGCTTCATTAAGTTCTGATGGTATATTTTGCAGACTCGCAATATAAATAACCATCATATAACCAATTAACTGCCAGTTAAGAAGGAATACAAGTCCCCAGAATCCGTAATCTGCACTATATGTTATATCAAATCCAAAAATACCCAAAATTGAGTTTATTAAAAGATTCCATATATAACCAAGAACAATACCGCCAATAAGATTTGGCATAAAAAAAACTGTTCTGAAAAAAGCTGTACCTTTTAATGCTCTTGTTAAAAGTAGAGCAAGTAAAAATGCAAATATGTTAATTGTAACAACAGAAACAACTGTAAATTTAATAGTAAACCATAATGCATTCAAAAAGTTTACATCTTGTGTAAATGCTTTAATATAATTATCAATACCAACCCAAGTCGCATTTTCTACAGTTGTAAATCTTGTAAATGACAAATAAATGCCCATTACAAATGGTATTAAAAAAACTACAACAAAAGAAATTAATGTAGGCAACAAAAAGATTGGAAAATATTTTTTTATATTTTTTTCCATAAAAAACCGTCCTTGCGACACAATCGCCCCACAAAATAGCGGGGCGATTTTTTATAATTTACTGACTTTCATTCTTCCAGGATTTTATAAAATCAGATTTTACTTGTTCCCATTTTTTTGCACCCTGAGCATACTGTAACAATGATGCTCCAAAGTCTTCTTTGAAAGTCTGACTTGGAAATACTGTAAAGTTCCACGGAATAGTTGTAACATCAGCGTTATTCATCCATTTAATGACTTCCTGTGCTAATGGGTCTTCGGGTCTTTCTTCATCAGTGAAAGTATCAAAAGGTGCAATAAACTCTAATTGTTCATTAACGAATTTTTTACCTGTTTCACTTGAAAATAACCAATACATAAATTCCTCGGCAGCCTTCTGCTCTTGTTCTGATGCTTTAGAATTTATTGCAAAAAAGTTTTCCGTACCAATACATAACCCCTGTTTTTCCTCACCATCAATACCCATATAAATAGGAAGGTATTTAATATTTTCTGCTTTAACTGTATTTTTATCAATACCATTTATCTGTGACCATGCCCAGTTACCATTCTGCACCATAGCGCACTGACCTAAAGCAAATTCAGCCATTGATTCATCAACTATTTTTGAACCGAGAACTTTTTTGTCTGTAGTAGAATTATTTAAATATAAATCAAAAATATTCTTAAAATTGTCAGAATATTTGAAATTTATTGTTTTTGTTGCATCACCTGATAAATCTGTGTTATTTTCATTAAATTCATAATAGACAGGAATATTTGCCAGATGTGTCTGCCAACGCCAATCTTCACCTGTTTTAAGAGATGTTGCCGCAAAAACACCTTTAATTCCAAGTTTGTCAGCGTTTTTTTGCATATCTTCAACAAGTTTTTTCAACGAGTCAAAATTTTTGATTTCATCCATAGAATTAAATTCAGTTGCCTTATCTTTCAATGCAAAATATTTATCTGTAATTGCCTTGTTATATATAATTCCATAACCCTCAACAACATAAGGAATTCCATATACTTTACCATCTACCTTTACTGCAAGAGACTTGTCAGTCAAATGTTTATATAGTTCTGTATCTGACAAATCAGCGCAGTAGTCTTGCCAGTTTGCATAACCTTTAGGACCGTTAATCTGAAATAATGTTGGAGCTTCAGTTGTACCCATTTTTGCTGCAAGAGTTTGTTCATAGTTGCCACTTGCTGCTGTTTCAACAATCAAAGTATTACCCGTTTCTTGATTATATGCTTTGGCGATTTCGTCATAAACTGTTGCAATTTCCGGTTTGAAGTTAAGAAATCTAATTGTGGTTTTACCATCACTATTCTGTGGTGTTGTACCTTGATTTTCATTTCTGTTGCAACCGGTAAAAACAGTTGCTATAATCATAATTGCCATTAAAATTGATAAAATCTTTTTCATTTTTTACCTCCTGTTTGAAAATCTGATGATTTTCTTTTTATCTATTTTTACCAAATATTAATTAAAAAATTCCACGAATAAAACATCAAAAAATATTGTTTTTTTAATTGATTTGAAGTATAATTAAACATATCTTGATGATAGAGGTCAAAATTATGCGGATTTTAGAGGAAAGAATTTTGAAAGATGGTAAAGTTTCTGCAGGAAATGTACTTAAAGTAGATAGTTTTCTTAACCATCAACTTGATGTTAAACTTCTTTCAGAAATAGGTAAAGAACTAAAAAACTTGTATAAAGACTGTGACATTACAAAAGTACTTACTATTGAAGCTTCTGGCATTGGTGTAGGTTGTATGGTGGCGCAGTTTTTTGATTGCCCTCTTCTTTTTGCAAAGAAATCAAAAACATTAAATATTAAAGGTGATGTTTATACAAGCAAAGTTGAATCTTTCACACATCAGTGCGTATATGACATTATTGTTTCAAAGGATTTTCTTAATGAAAATGACACTGTTTTAATTGTTGATGACTTCCTTGCTAAAGGTAATGCTCTTGTTGGTCTTATTGATATTGTTAATCAATCTGGGGCAAAACTTGCCGGTTGTGGTATTGCAATTGAAAAAGGCTATCAGGGTGGCGGAGATAAATTAAGAGCACAAGGTGTTCGCGTTGAGTCAATGGCCATTATTGATTCTATGAATGACGAAACTGGTGAAATTGTTTTTGGTGCACGGTAATAACAGCACTACGCTGTAAAAATATTACAAATAATAAAGGAGAGAAAAGTATTATGAAAAATCTCAAAAAAGTACTTGCAGTAGTAATGGCTATTGCACT
>CALBKQ010000208.1 GCA_937895645.1 uncultured Clostridia bacterium | reverse complement strand
GGCCTTTAATAAGTGAAGTGATTGCTGTAACAAGTTCAGGAAGTGATGTTCCAAGAGCAACAATTGTAAGGCCAATAACTTTTTCAGAAACACCACATTCACGGGCAATTGTTTGGGCATTGTCATTAAGAAGACTTGCACCGATGGCAATAAATATTGCACCGACTACAAGCAAAATAATAGCTTTTAACAAACTGTCTTTAGTGCCTGCTTCCTTTGACTCAACCGTATGGTCTTCACCACTGCGTGCTTCAAGTTCAGCTTCACTAGTCAATGCACCAACTTGTTCTTCTAATTGAACAGTTTCAATACTTGCAGCAGATTTTTTCATTCGCATAACAGTTGTTACCATATAAATAACAAAAACTGAAAGCAAAATAATGCCAATTATTCGTGAGAATGTGCCAAGAACGTAAGATGAGAAGCAATAAATTGCAGAAGCACCAAAGAAAAATGCAACGGGAACAGTCATACTTTTTCTTGCTGCAGGACCTGGCTTAATGGCGATTGTAATTGCTGCAATAAGTGAAGTATTGCAAATAATTGAACCTAAAGCGTTACCATAAGCAATATCACCAACACCTTTAACTGCTGCCCCTGCTGAAACCATAACTTCAGGAAGAGTAGTACCGATTGAAACAACAGTTGCGCCAATTAAAATTTCTGGTAAATGAAAACGGCGTGCAATACCCGAGGCACCATCAACAAACCAGTCACCACCCTTAATGAGTAGTACAAGTCCAATAACTAACCAAAAGATAGGAACCAATAAATTCATTTTTACAATCTCCTTAAATAAAAAACGGAACTCACAAAAAGAGTTCCGTCATAGTTGGTTTAATACCACATACAAAGCAAATAGAAAACAAGTTTCTATGACAGACTCCACCCTTGCCTCGAGTACACAAAAATTATATAACACATTGTTAAAAAAGTCAACAAGTTAACAACAACTTGTTGACTTTCTAAATGTTTAATTTTTGCTGAATGAATTTTTAATTAACTCTCTTGCTTTTGTTAAGTCAAGGCTCTTATCAAGAAACATTAACTGCACCATAAGGTTACCGGCAGCCGTTGCCTCAACAGGTCCTGCAATTACCTTTTTACCTGTGTATTTTTCAGTAAGGGAGTTAAGATAACGGTCTTTACATCCGCCACCGACAATGTTGATTACGTTAATCTGCTTGTTACTGATTTCCTCAACAACCTTAACTGCCTCGTTATAAGTTTTTGCAAGTGAGTGATATACACAGTTAAGTACATCACCAATCGGCAAATCAGGTTTATTAAGATAATTTCTGATTGCTTCAATCATATTGTCAGGTGCTAAAAAGTCAGGGGCATTAGGATTTATGTATTCGACAAAATCACTGTCCATAGCCATTTGCATCATTTCGTCATAAGTGTATTTCTTATCGAGATTTTTACGGATATTCTGTAAAAGCCACATACCCATAATATTCTCAAGAAAACGATAACGATGTTCTACGCCACCCTCGTTTGTAAAGCCTGAATTCATAGCTTTTTCACAAGTTACAGGCTCGGTGTTTTCAGTACCGATAAGACTCCATGTACCTGAAGAAATGTAAATGCCATTATCACCAACAGAACAAGCCGCAACTGCAGATGCGGTGTCATGAGATGCACAAAGAATAACAGTAGTGTCAAAACCAATCTCTTCTTTGACCTCATCACTTAAATTGCCAACAACTGTTCCTGGTAATGAAAGGGGAGTAAAGATTTTTTTTGGAATACCTAACTTTTCGAGTAATTCTTCATCTCTCTCGAAAGTGGTTACATTAACAAGTCCACCAGTTGTAGTGAGAGTGTATTCGTTTCTGATTTCACCTGTCAACTTGAATGAAAAGTACTCGGGCATCATTAAAAAGTATTGTGCATTCTGGAGTTTGCCACTCTTTTTGTCACAATATAACTGATAAATTGAGTTGTAATTTGTTGCCTGAATACCTGTACGTTCATATAATTCTTTTCGTGGAATAATCTCGTCAATTTCTTCAGGAATACCTGAAGTTCTTGCATCACGATATGACACAGCAGGCATAATCTCTTTTTTGTCCTTGTCAAGAAGAACATAGTCAACACCCCAAGTGTCAATGGCAACAGTATCCGGAATTTTACCCAGTTTTTTACACTCTTTAAGACCGTTCTTAATCTCGTTAAATAAGTGGTTAATATCCCAACAAAGAGTACCATCAACATCTACTATTCCATTTTCAAACCTGTAGATTTCTTCAAGTTTTAATTTGTCATTTTCAATGTAGCCGAGAATATGACGACCACTTGAAGCACCCATATCAATAGCTAAACAGTATTTCATTAAATAACACCCTTTTGAAGAATGAGATTTGCATAAAGTGCAGATTCACCTGTAGCAATAATTGCATAGCACTCCTTTGCCTCTTCGTAAAAAGCAAAACGTTCAATTTCACCGAATGCATCAGCACCGCGGTCGTCGTGCTTTTTAACGATTTCTTTGTATTCGTCCCAGATAGGAGTTTCCACGTTGTCACCAGCCATAACCTGCATAAGTGAAACAGGATTTTCTACATAAGTGTCAAGTGGGAATACAGTAAGAATAGCGTCCAGAAGTTCTGTTGCAGAATGTCCGTCTGCACGAAGTACTATTGCATTTTTACCCATGTTTTCAGCAGGGAAGTTACCGTCAGCAATAACAAGACGGTCACTGTGACCCATTTCACAAAGAACTTTAAGCATTTCAGGTGACAAAATTTTTGGAATATTTTTAAGCATAATTAATCTTCCTTATTGTAGTGTTTGTAACCAGGGTGTTTACCTGTAACACCATAGTAGTTTTCTCTCAAATACAAGAGTTTGTCAATGTTATCTCTTGAAATTTCCTTAGCACCGCCAAGAAGGTGAGCAGTAAGAGAAATTTTTGCAAATAACTCAAGTGTTTCCATTCTATAATATGCAGTAATAAGGTCACAACCAACAGTGAGTGCACCGTGATTTTGTAAAAGCATAACATCGTGCTCTTTAAGATAAGGTG
>CALBKQ010000207.1 GCA_937895645.1 uncultured Clostridia bacterium | reverse complement strand
ACACAAGCTTTGCAAACTGGCTTGAAAACTGCTGGGGTATGAATGTTGTTATGGATATGGAAACAATGATTTCATACCTTGAAATTGACACAGAAGATAAGGAGCAGTCACTTAAAGACCTTGCAAAAACATATCAGCGTTCAATTATGCGTAAGCACACAAAGGGCGGTTACCGTAACGTTGTGGACGAATTGTGGCGTATTGTTGAAGAATACAACGCAGATACGGTTATTATGTACGATCAGATTTCGTGTAAGGGTATGGACGGCCTTACAGGTATATTCGATGATCAGGCAAGAGAAAGAGGCATTAACTTCATCTGGGTGCGTCAGGACCTTATGGACCCCCGTACCATTTCAAGAAGAGAAATGCGTGATCAGGTAAATAAATATATGCAGACAGTTTTACAGGAGGAGCCGCTTGATGCTTCACTTGTAGATTTTGAAGACGATTTAGCTTGGTAATATAAAGGAGATTAATTATGAAGTATTTTGGTGGATGCGACGTTGGTTCAACATATACAAAGTGTGTAATTCTTGATGAAAATGGCAATATGGTTGCCAACGTTACAAATAGAAGTAAAATCAACCCTGTTCAGAGTGCTGAAATTGCACTTCAAGATGCAGTAGCACAAGTTAATGACTTAAATTCTGCAAAAGAACTTACATATCTTATCGGTACAGGTTACGGACGTAATAAAGTACCTTTTGCCGACGAAAACATTTCAGAAATTAGTTGTCATGCTATGGGTGTTCATGTTACAAACCCTGAAGTTAAGGCAATTATTGATATCGGTGGTCAGGATGTTAAAGGCATTTCAATCGATACTGACGGTACAGTTAAAAACTTTGCTATGAATGACAAATGTGCTGCGGGTACAGGTCGTTTTTATGAAGCAATGGCTAATGCGTTTGAAATGACATTACCTGAATTCTCAAAGCTTTCACTTAATGCAAAAAATACAATTCCGATTACTGCACAATGCACCGTTTTCGCAGAAAGCGAAGTTATTTCGCTTGTTGGTGAAGGCAAACCTATGGATGAAATTGCAGCAGGTATTCAGTTAGCAGTTGCAAAGCGTTGTTTTGTTATGGCTAAAAAAGCAGGTGCTGTTGACAGCATTACTCTTACAGGTGGTTGTGCTAAAAACGACGGTCTCAAAAAAGCTATTGAAAAAGTGCTTAAAATCAATGTAGTAGAACTCAAGACAGACCCACAACTTATGGGTGCTTTAGGTGCTGCTGAATATGCTCGTCAAAAGGGACTTGCAAAGGAGAACTAATATGGAAGTATTATTTATAATTCTTGGTGTTATTCTTGCATTTTTCCTTATAACTTTTGCAATTTATTGGTTTAACCTTGATATGAAACTTGTAAGAGTTGTTTATGATTGGTTGCAGAAACACTATGACAAAATGAAAAGAGATAAGAAATTATAATGAGATTATATAATAACCTTATCAATGAAATTAGAGGACTTTTGAATTCTTCAAAACAACTTACTAATGGCAATTTATTGAATACAAGCAATAAAAACTCTGTAATATTATTATCAGATTCTGCATTTGAACTTGGTGGAAACAACAAACCATGTGTCAGTGGTCTTGCAGTATCTAGTGATATAGAGTTTTCAAATTCCATATATTTACTAGGCAACGACCTTGATAAAATTAAGGCTGACTCCCCTTTTGCCAAATTTGTTTTTATTCAGGTTGAAGATTTTGACGATGAACAGAATACTTTTAACAAGATTAAAGAATTGGAGTCAGTGAGATATCGTTTATCTGTTGATGGATTTATGACAAGAGCGTCTGCTCTTAATATGCGAGAGCAGATTAGAGTCAGTAAAAATGCTGTGAAATCTGGTGTTACATTGGCAGATTATGGTAACACACTTTTAAGTAAATATCTTGAATTTGAGCACGTCAAAAGTGCAGAAATCTACTTCGTTACTGATTTTAATGACTTTGAAAAGTTAAATTCTATTACAAAGAAAATTAGTCAAACAACATCGGCATTAAATCATATTTTTGACAATGTTATGTTTGACTGTTCAACTTGTAATCTTAAAGAAATATGTGACGAAGTTGACGGACTTAAAGAGTTGCATTTGAAAAATGCAAAAAAGTAAACAAAACAAAAGCACGGGCTGATTATGAAATCAATCCGTGCTTATTTATTTTATTCATCAGTAGAGATATTGTGTACTTTACAATAATCGTCAAGCGTTCGGTATGTTTTAACTGGGCAACCACTACCCTTTATGTAGTTCAGAACTTCTGTATTGACACTGCCATCATCATTCAGCAAGCCATCACAATAAACATAGTTTTCATAATCACAATTAAGAATTACTATATAGTCATCGTAAGGTTCAAATATTGTATTGCCTTGTTCATATGTTTCATAACCCTGAAGATGAGCAAATTCAAGAGTAAATTCTGTGCCCACTTTTTTCCCATTATAGTAAACGCCATAAGCATCTGTAGTAACCATTGTAGTCTTTTCTGAAAATCCAAATCCAAACACACTTATAACTAATACAACAACACTTAAAATTGTTGCAATATTTATGTATTTCTTTCTTTTCTCATCACCCATCTTAAACCACGCTTTTGCGATATTAGGTCTTATTCTACAAACTATTGACCAGATTAAGACAACTAATGATAATAAAAGAGTTCCAATGAAAACACCTTCACCAAAGGCTGCTACATAAAACTGGTTGCTATAAAACATGGAATACACAATCTTATCTATTAAAGTTACACCAGCAATCAATAATATAAATGCAACAATAAACGATGCCACGCAAGAAACTATAAATTCAATTCTATCTCTCTCAAAAGATTTTCTGTTATCTGCGATTTGCTTGTCAGGTTCAGGAAAATCATTTTCAAAAAGATAATCCACATATCGTTTTTCGAAAAGTATGAGTCTGTTTTTCTTTGAATGCTTGTAATAACTAAACCAAAGTTCCTTACTATTTCCCGTACGAACATATTTATCAATACCGTTTTCAAGACGGGTCTGACAATAAAGTTCTGTTTCGTGAGAGTCCATAGCAGACTCAATATCAGTTTCAAACTCATTTAATTTTGCTTTTTTCTTTTCCCTAATGACTAGTAATGTTGAATATCTTTTCATATGTCTATTGGTCATCTGTACATCTTCTTTGGTGAAGTGTCTATTAAGATCTTTGGCCCATTTTTAAAAATCAGATTGTTTTTTTCTTATTTTTTGTGGTTTCCGGGGTTGAAGGGACAGCGCAGACCGATGCACTGCTTGTTCTGGGCGCAGC
>CALBKQ010000206.1 GCA_937895645.1 uncultured Clostridia bacterium | reverse complement strand
CTATTCCAATCAAGGAACCGTCCCCTGATTGTCACATTAATCGTAAGTAATACGGAGATTTACGAAAATGGAAATTATTGTTGATAATAAAAAAATTTCTGCTAAAAAGGTTAATGATTATGAAAGTGCTTGGCGTATAACAGATGCATTAGATGTGTTTGAATATATGTTTTTTTCAAATCAAATAATATTAGGCGGAGATATTCTTACAAAAGAAATGAAACGCAACTATGATAATTGGTTTTTTAATATTGACAGGAGTGTTAGTCGTCATCACAATTTAGTGAAAAGTTATATTACGGCACTTGATTACATAAAAAGATATATGAGTAAAAATGGTGAAGATTTTTATGTAGTTATTGTGGTGGACAATTAAAGTAAAAAACACAAGGGGACGGTTCCTTGTCTTCTAAAACAATCAGGGGACGGTTCTGTGATTGACTGTTGACGATTGACTTTGTAGGGGCGATTCGCGAATCGCCCTTTTTTATTGACATTTTCAACCTCAAATGATATATTTGATTTAAGATAATTTGAAAAAAGGGGAGTGCAATATGAAAAAAACTATTAAAATAAGCGTTATTGTGATGATTGTTATACTTGTTTTGACTTTCATTGCGTTTTTTGCTAATGAATTATTTGGTAACCCTATTTCTAAACATCTTGCTAAAACTACTGCGATTGAGTATATTGAAGAAAATTATCCAGATGATAATTGTCATATTAAAAATATAAATTATGATTCCAAATATGAGGATTATAATGTGCATATTATCTCCACAACAAATGAAAACATTGATTTTTCTTTGAATATCACACCAAAAGGCGAAGTGGCAGGAATTGAATATTGGAAAAATCCCGTTGAGTCCGCCACTCCTTTAACTGAAGACGAAATTAAAGAATTATTTTTAGAAGCACATAAATTGTATGTTGAATGGTCATCTCCCGCTGGGACATATCTGAATAAAGATTGGAACAATACTACAATAATTGATGGCGTTGAATATTTTGAAGTTGTTTCAACAGAAATTACTTCTGTTGACGAATTAAGAAATGAATACAGCAAATATTTCAGCGAAGAAATAATAAAAGAAAATATTGATAAATATTATGTAATGCACAATGGCAAAATGTATGGTAATGCAGTTTTGGTAGAAGGTGGAGAAATTCCAAGTTCAAATTATGAACTAACTGTTCGTTCAAATACATCAACCGAATGCAATTTTATAGTCTCATTGTATATTGAAGATAGCAAAGATGAATTGTATTATAAATTAAAAGTTATTGATGGCGAATGGAAATTTACAGAAATATTTCCTTGGGTAACAATGGACGAAAATTTTTGCCTTTCATAAATAACAAAACCGACCGTAAAATACGGTCGGGCAGACAGTTTCGCAAACGCAAATTAAGCAATTACCGTCTGCAAAATTAGTGTATGAAAAAATAATATTAAAATTCATTGAAAAAAATACCACTTTTTTATAAAAAACACTTGCATTTTTTATTTTACTGTGTTAGAATATCAAGGCTGTGAAATATAGATGGTTTGGAGGTTACGAGAAATGACAGCAGTACAAATCGTTTTCGGTATTGTTCTTATATTGTTAGCACTTGCTCTTATCTTTATCGTTCTTGTTCAGGATAGCAATCAGCAAGGCCTTTCAGGTGCCATTTCTGGTGGTTCTTCAGAATCATTCTTTGGTAAAAACAAAGGCAGAACTGATGAAGCTAAAAAAGTTTTTCTTACAAAAATTCTTGCAACTGTATTTATGGTACTTGCATTAGTAACAGTTGTAGTTTCAATGTTTGCTAAATAAAATTAAAAATCCCGAAATTTTCGGGAATATATGATCCACTAGCTCAGTTGGCAGAGCACTTGACTTTTAATCAAGGTGTCCGGAGTTCGAATCTCCGGTGGATCACCAAATAAAAAAGACAGGTCAAAAGATCTGTCTTTTTTTGCATTATTTGTGCGGAGATTCGAACTCGTACTTTTTATTGACTTTTTACAAAAACGGTGCTATATTTAAGCTAAGGTCAGTAAATTTTATACACATGGGACAAACACAAAAGAACTGTCCACTTGTGTTCAAAAATCCGTGTAACTGATGAGCAAGCAAAACGAATTATTAAGAAAGTTTCAAATTGTGAAAATTCGGCAGAATTTCAAAAGCTCGACCCTATAAGTCGTGATGAATACATAGCAATTCTTAAACAAAATGGTTTGTCAATCAGACAAATCAGTAGATTGACAGGAACAAGTAAGGCGCTGGTTGAAAAATGTTTGAAAATTTAATTAAGACAGGGGACGGTTCTGTGATTGACATCTCCACCGATAACCAACCCAACAACTAAAACTTAATAATCTAACAAAACAGGGCGGATTTTTATTCTGCCCTGTTGTTTTTGTGTATTTGTGGTATAATAATTGCGAAGAAAATGGAGTGAGTTATTATGTCGGTTTTGGAAAAGATATATGAAGTAGTAAAACAAATTCCTTGTGGCAAAGTTGCAACTTACGGTCAGGTGGCAATGATGGCTGGAAATCCCCGTTGGGCGCGTGTGGTAGGTTATGCTTTACACAATAATCCTGACCCGTCAAGTGTTTCTTGTCACCGCGTTGTCAACCGTGAGGGGAAAGTAGCACCGGGCTATGCTTTTGGCGGTAGTACCATACAAAGAGATTTGCTTGAAAAAGAGGGCGTTATATTCGAAACTGACGGTCATATTGATTTAGAAAAATACGGAATATAAACCTTGGATTTTGTATTATTAAAGTAATTTTTGCCCATAATATTACAGGTGATTTATATGTTATCTGTATGGAGTGCAAACTCAGATTTTCAAAAATTTCCTCAACTGAATGAAGACATAAGAACCCAAGTTGCAATTATTGGTGGGGGAATAACAGGCATTTTGTGTGGCTATATGCTTAAAGAAAAAGGCGTTGATTGCGTTATTCTTGAGGCAGATAGAATCTGCAATGGTGTAACGCAGAACACAACTGCAAAAATAACTTCACAACATGGACTTATATACGATAAACTTATTAAAGGTTTCGGTATAGAAAAAGCGCAGATGTATTTAGAGTCTAACGAGAATGCTGTAAAAACTTACCGAAAAATGTGTGAGAGTATAGATTGCGATTTTGAAAACAAGTCCAATTTTGTGTATTCTACAAATAATTTAACAAAAATTGAAAAAGAACTTCACGCCTTGGTGCGACTCGGCTATAACCCTGATTTTACAGGCGAAATCCCTGTACCAGTTTCTATTAAGGGTGCCGTTGAGTTTTCCAATCAGGCACAGTTCAATCCGTTAAAGTTTTTGGCTCATATTTCAAAGAATTTGCAGATTTACGAGAAAACAAAGGTCATCGAAATTCGCGGAAAACACGCATTTACGCAAAGCAATAAGATTACAGCCGAATACTTTATTGTTGCAACTCATTTTCCTTTTATGAATAAGTACGGCGGTTATTTTGTGAAACTTTATCAAGAAAGGTCTTATCTTATTGCCCTTGAAAGAGGTCCACAGATTAACGGAATGTATGTTGATGAGGCAACAAAAGGAATGTCATTCCGTAATTATAAGAACTACCTTCTTGTAGGTGGTGGCGACCACCGAACAGGTAAAGATGGTGGGAGTTACCGTGAACTTCGCACATTTGCAAAAATCCATTATCCATCAAGCCCTGAAAAGTATCATTGGGCAACACAGGATTGTATGTCTCTTGACAGCGTTCCGTATATTGGCAGATATTCTCCGAAAATACCAAATGTGCTTGTTGCAACAGGATTTAATAAATGGGGCATGACTTCAAGTATGGTGTCGGCACAAATATTTTCAGATATGGTAATAAATAAAAAGAACGAGTATGAAGAACTGTACACTCCGTCAAGAAGTGTAATAACTCCACAACTTGCAGTTAATCTATTTGAGTCAACTGTGGGACTTTTAACCCCATCAACAAAAAGATGTCCACATCTGGGGTGTGCATTAAAGTGGAACTCTGCCGAACACACCTGGGATTGTCCTTGCCATGGCTCAAGATTTACAGAAAATGGAGAACTAATCGAAAATCCTGCAACAGATGATTTGAAATAACTATTGTGCAATATGATAAAATTTGTATCTCTAAATTCATATACAATGACAAATGGAATTTGTTTACAATTTGTTAATAGTTTGATATAATATATTAGTAAAAATCCGTCAGTGTAAAACTGACAAAAAGGAGACTTTGCTATGAAGAAAACAAGAAAAGTAATTTCTGTAGTATTGGCAGTAGTTATGATGTTGTCATGCATGTCAATTCTCGGTTATGCTCGTAATGAGAATTATGTGCCAACAATTATCATTCCAGGACTTTTCCAGAGTGAAACATATCACTATGTAAATGGTGAAATTGAATGTGATGCAGATGGTAATCCACTTGCTGGCCCATTCTATATCAGTGTTTCAAAAGAGTTTATCGGCACTGCACTTACAACTGCACTTCTTCCAATTATGACAATGTTCATTACTCAGCAAGATAAAGACCAGATGGCAGCAAAAGTAGTTTCAAAACTTGCAAGTGACCTTCTTATGGGTAAACAAGCAAGTGATGCTAATGGTAATCTTGACCCTGATGTTCGTGCTGCAGATTACAAAGGCAGTATTGCTAATGCAACTGAGAAACAGAGAGAACAGATGCTTTCACATTTCCCAATCGAAGAATACTTTGATATTGCGGGTATGGAAAATCTTTATGTGTTCAACTATGTTTCAACAGGTAATATGATTCAGACTGCACAAGAACTTTATGATTTCATTAAGTTTGTAAAAGCAGATACAGGCTCTAAAAAGGTAAACATTGTTCCTGTAAGCCAGGGCGGTTCTATTGCAAATGCTCTTATGCAACTCTATATTGATAAGGGCGAAAATATTGCAAACGATATTAACAGAATGGTTCTTGCAGTTCCTGCTCTTGATGGTGCAAATCTTCTTGGTGACTGCTACAGATATGGCATTAATGATGAAAGTGAAGCACTTTATACAACAATGTTTACTTCACTTTTAGGTGAAAATAACGTTCTCAGTTATATTCTCAGCCTTGCAGTAAGACTTATGCCAAAAACAGATGTAAGTAATCTTCTTGATGTTCTTGGTGATACACTTATTAACGATTATCTTAGATATTCAACACTTCTTTGGGGTCTTATTCCATCAGGTGACTATGAAGCTTGTCGTGAAAAATACCTTGCAGGTGACGATATGAAAGAAATTCGTCGTCAGGCAGATTGGTATTACAACGCTCAACTTAATTCTGACAGAAACATTTTGTTAGCAAAAATGCGTGGCGTTGAAATTTTTGATATTGTTGATACTAACGTTAAACTTTATCAACTTGCAGTTTCTTACAAAACAACTCAGGCTGATGGTATTATTCAGGTTGACTCAACATCAATGGGTGCATATAGCGTAAATGTAGGTACAAAACTTCCTGCAGATTATGATGGTGGACTTGGTAACTGCTGGAATCCAAACCATGACCACAAAGACCCTGAGGGAATTTTAGATGTTCGTCAAGGACTTCTTCCTGACCATACATTCTATTTCAGTGGTCAGAATCACGCAACAACAGCATCAAACGATGTTCTTATGAGTTTGATTATTCAGCTTCTTACAGACGAAAACTTCAAGAATGTTTTCTCATATCCTGATAAGTTCCCACAATTCAACTATAGCCGTGAAACACTTCAACTTCGTAAAGATATTAAGTCTCTTGAAGAAGTAGATATGAGCAATGTTTCAGCTGCTGACAAACAAGAACTTGCAGGCGCAATCAAACAGGTTGAAGATATGCTTAAAGTTACTATTGTTGACCCTGCAGCAGCAAAAGCAGCAAGTGACCGTTTCTATGCAATCTATGATAAGATTATGGGAAATGACGGTGCTGACCCATCTGTAATGCTTTGCACAGCAACAAAAGCAATTTGTAGTGCACTTTATACTGTATATGGTGACGCAGCATACAGCGAAATGCCAGTACGCACATTACAGATGATTATGAAACCAGTAGCATAATCGAAATTAAATAAAATATTAAATCCCTTGGTTACCCAAGGGATTTTTTATATCTTTTTACACTTAAATTATATATTCTTTATAACTGTCAGCCCATCGGACAGGCAAAACAACCTTAATAACTGTACCGTCAGGGGTAAATTCCTCTGACAGAATTTTACCATTGTTACGTATTTGATTTAACTCACTACCCTTATTGAATGGTATAAGAAGCGTAAGTTCAACACTTTGCATTGAGAGTGCTTTTTCAATTTCTTTCAAAAGCAAATCAAGATTTATGCTTTTAAGAGCGCTAATCATAACTGTTTTACCCATTGAAATAAGCTCAAAAACATTTTCTGCCTTGTCACACTTATTCATTACGGTAATAATATTGTCTCCATTACAGCCTAATTCTCGTAAAATATCAGTTGTAATCTGAATATGCTCGTTGCAATGAATATCGGACGCATCACATACATTCAATACTATGTCTGCTTCGCTTGCTTCTTCAAGTGTTGATTTAAATGCTTTAACCAAATCGTGTGGAAGTCGGCTTACAAAACCAACGGTATCAATAAGCATAACATCTTGTCCGTTTGGCAGGGTAAGTTTTCGCGATGTTGGGTCAAGAGTAGCAAATAATTTGTCCTCTGCAAGCACTCCCGCATCTGTGAGCGCATTCATAAGTGTTGATTTGCCTGCATTTGTGTATCCAACGAGAGCAACAGTAATAACGCCGTCTTTTT
>CALBKQ010000205.1 GCA_937895645.1 uncultured Clostridia bacterium | reverse complement strand
CTGATACAAAGTTCACATTGACAATTTCTTCAGACCTTGAAAGTCTTCCTGAGTCAATGTTTGAATATTGCGAAAAAATTAACTAATCAGCAATAAAAATGTTGGGGCGGGGCAGTGACCCCGCCACTTTTCTGTAAAAATATATAAAAAATATTCGAGTTTTTTGTTGACAAAAACGAAATTAATATATATAATATTTTACGCATGTGATGAGGAATGTTTTATGAATATTCAACTTGAACAAATTTTTAATCTTGAAGGCTCAAAAAAAGACTTCGACTTTATTTTTGAACCTGAATACTCCCTTTCTGATGATATTTCACTTGACGCACCGGGTATTGCGGTTAGTGGTAAAATCGAGAATAACACGGGTATTGTGTCGTTATCAGCAAAGGCAAAGTTTTCAGCAACCGTGGTTTGTAGTCGATGTGCTGAGAGTTTCAAGAAAAGTTTTGAGATTGATATTGAACATTTACTTGCAAAAAGCCTTGAAAATGACGATAATGACGACTATATTGTAGTTGAAAATGGTTCACTTGACTTGGCTACACTAATAAGCGAAGATATTATTTTTTCATTACCTTTAAGATTTTTGTGTGATGAAGAATGTAAAGGTCTTTGCTCAAAATGTGGTAAAAATCTTAATTATGGTCCTTGTGACTGCAAAAAAGATGTTGACCCACGAATGGCAGCTTTATTACAGTTGCTCGATGAATAGTTAATAATTTTCAAAATAATAAAGGGAGGTTCTGAAAAAATGGCAGTACCTAAGAGAAGAGTTTCTAAAACAAGAAGAGATAAAAGACGTTCAAACGTATGGAAGATGACAGCTCCTGAACTTGTAAAGTGCCCAAACTGTGGCCAGTACAAGAGACCTCACAGAGTTTGTGGTGAATGCGGTCAATACAAGGGCAGACAGGTTGTTGCTCTTAAAGAAGAGGCTTAATTCCTTTAGAATTATCTTTTGAATTAAGAAAGGCGGAAAGAACGATTTCTCTCCGCCTTTTAGTCTTGCTCGAATATAATGATAAAGTAAAAGGCAGGTGATGTTTTGTGTCAGTAAAAATAAATGGTGTAAAAAAGAACTCAATATGTGACCTTAAAGGTATAACTGCGGGTGATGAACTTCTTAAAATCAACGGTAAAGATATTATGGACGTTCTTGACTTTGATTTTTATATGGCGGAACAAAATGTCACAATGACTTTTAAGTGTGACGGTAAGTTCAAAGTTATCAAAACAAAAAACACAGATTGCGGTCTAGAGTTTGAAACTTATTTAATGGACAAGCAACATCATTGTAAAAACAAGTGTATTTTCTGCTTTATTGACCAGTTACCAAAAGGGTTGCGACCAAGTTTGTATTTCAAAGATGACGATAGCAGACTTTCTTTCCTTTTTGGTAATTATATAACTCTTACCAATATATCGGAGCATGAAATTGAACGTATCATAAGTATGCACATAAGTCCTGTAAATATTTCTGTGCATACAATGAATCCTGAACTCCGTGTTCAGATGATGAAAAATAAAAATGCGGGAGAATCACTTAAAATCATTAAAAGACTAGCCAATGCGGGTATTCAGATGAATACTCAACTTGTGCTTTGTTCGGGTATTAACGATGGTGACGAGTTGCGTAGAAGCATTGAGGAATTGTCTGTACTTTACCCATCAGTACAAAGTATTGCAGCAGTACCTGTAGGTCTTACAAAGTTTCGTGAGGGACTCCCGAAACTTGAACCATATAATAAGCAGACAGCAGGGGAAGTAATTGACATAATCGAAGAATACTCTGCAAAGTTCCGTAAAGATTATGGCATAGGGCTTGTATATCCTGCTGATGAGTTTTTTATTAAGGCAGAACGCGACTTGCCAAATGAAGATTATTATGACGATTACCCACAACTCGATAATGGTGTAGGGCTAGTCCGTTCATTTTATAACGATTTTCTTTATGAACTTGAAAATTGTGACGAAAAGCCAATAAACAAAAAAGTAACACTGGCAACTGGCGTTGACTTTTATCCGTATCTTTGTGAACTTTGCAAAAAGGCAGAAGAAAAATATGGTGTAGAAATCGTAGTTCAGAAAATAATCAACAACTTTTTCGGTGAAACTATAACAGTTTCAGGACTTGTAACAGGGCAAGATATTGCACAACAACTTAAAAATATAGATTTAGGTGAATATCTGCTTTTGCCAAGTTCGATGATTAGTGATTACACAAATCATACCGAAAATAAAAACAAGTTCCTTGACGATATGACTGTTGAGGCGTTGGAAGAAACATTAAATACGAAAATTATACTGACCAATGGTGATGGTGGTCAGGTTTTAAGAGATATTCTGGGGGTGAAGTAATGGCAAAACCCGTTGTGGCGATTGTTGGTCGTCCAAATGTAGGTAAAAGTACACTTTTTAATAAGCTTATCGGTAAGCGTCTTTCCATAGTTGACGATACACCTGGTGTTACCCGTGACAGAATTTATGGTGATTGCGAGTGGTTAGGTCACGAAATGCTTTTGATTGATACAGGTGGTATTGAGCCATATTCAGACGATATTATTTTGTCTCAAATGCGCCGTCAGGCACAACTTGCTATTGATAGTGCAGATGTAATTATTTTCGTTACTGATGTCCGTACAGGCGTTGTGGCTACTGATGAAGAAGTTGCAACAATGCTTATTAAAAGCAATAAACCAATTATTCTTTGTGTTAATAAAGCAGACTCATTAGGCGAGCCACCGGCAGAGTTTTATGAATTCTATAACTTAGGGCTTGGTGACCCAATTCAAGTGTCAGCTGCACACGGCCACGGCACAGGTGATTTGCTTGATAAAGTTCTTGAATACTTACCTGATGATACAGAGGCAGAAGACGAAAACGATACTGTAAAAGTTGCAGTTATTGGTAAGCCAAATGCAGGTAAATCTTCACTTATCAACAAAATCGCAGGTGAAGAACGAGTTATCGTTTCAAATATTGCAGGTACAACCCGTGATGCAACTGATACCTATATCAATAACGAACACGGCTCATTTATGTTCATTGATACTGCAGGGCTTCGTCGTAAAAGTAAGGTTGAGGACCAAATTGAAAAATATTCTGTAATCAGGGCTCGAATGGCAGTTGAGCGTGCGGACGTATGCGTTATTATGATTGATGCAGCAGAGGGCTTTACAGAGCAGGACTCAAAAGTTGCAGGCATTGCTCACGAACTTGGCAAAGCTTGTATTATTGCAGTTAATAAGTGGGATTTAGTTGAAAAAGACGGTCAGACAATGGATAAATACCGTAAAAAACTTATGGTTGATTTCTCGTTTATGAGTTATGCGCCAATTATCTTCATTTCTGCAAAAACAGGGCAGAGAATTGACCGACTTTTTGAACTTATCAAATTCGTTGACGCACAGAATGCAATGAGAATTTCAACAGGTAAACTTAACGATGTACTTGCAAATGCAATTGCTCGTGTTCAACCACCATCAGATAAGGGTAAACGACTTAAGATTTACTATATGACTCAGGCGTCAACAAGACCACCAACATTCGTATGTTTTGTGAATAATAAGGATTTGTTCCATTACAGTTATCAACGCTATATTGATAACCAGATTCGCGAAGTTTTTGGTCTTGAAGGCACACCAACTCGTTTCGTAGTCCGCGAACGCGATAAGAACAATAAGAAATAAATATTAACAAACTGAAAATTATGTGTAAAAAGAGGCTCTAAAAAGCCTCTTTTTTCTTGCCATTTATAATGTAATATGTTATAATTAATCAATTATATAGTGAGGTAGTATGTCATGGTGATTTTAGGCATCGACCCTGGCTACGCAATCGTGGGTTGGGGAGTAATCGATTACACGGCAAATCGCTTTCAGGTGTTGGCTTACGGTGCAGTTACAACCGAGGCAAAAACACCATTTAATGAGCGTCTTGAAACTGTGTATGATGGGATTTGCGACATAATAAATAAATATAAACCTGAAGCGTTGGCTATTGAAAAACTTTTTTATAATACAAACGCAAAAACGGTTATTGATGTAGCACAAGCAAGGGGAGTTATAAACCTTGCAGCGCAGAAAAATAATCTTGATATTTTTGAGTATACACCATTACAGGTGAAACAAAGTGTTGTAGGTTATGGTCGTGCCGAGAAAAAACAAGTGCAAGAAATGACACGAGTTATCTTGAAACTTGAAAAAATTCCAAAGCCTGACGATACTGCTGATGCTCTTGCTATGGCAATCTGCCACGCACACGCAAGTGGCTCACTTATGGGAAGGTTAAACAAGTTAAAATAAAGGAAAATTATTATGATTTATTCAGTAACAGGAAATGTAGTTGACTTTGATGCTAATACAGTTTGCGTTGATGTAAACGGTGTTGCTTTCCGTTGTATGACTACGCTTACAACATCGCAAAAATGTGCATCAACAGGGTTAAAAGTTACACTTTACACATATCTCAATGTCCGTGAAGATGCTATGGATTTATTTGGATTTTACGATAAAACTGAAATGGATTGTTTCAAAATGCTCATAACTGTAAATGGTGTTGGTCCTAAAATGGGACTTGCAATCCTTTCAGAATTAACTCCAGATAAAATCGCACTAAGCATTGCGGCAGGAGACCATAAAGCCCTTACAAAAGCAAATGGCGTTGGTCCTAAACTTGCACAGCGTATTTGTATGGAACTTAAAGATAAAGTCGGCAAAGCATTTGCAGGCGTTGATACATCGGTTGATTTAACAGCAGTCAGTTCAACTCTTACAAATTCAAATACTGCTGAGGCAGTTGCAGCACTTGAAATGCTTGGTTACTCACAGAGCGATGCAAGTGTTGCGGTCAGTAAAATTGACTCATCACTTTCAGTTGAAGATATTATTAAACAAGCACTCAAGATTCTTTCATTAGGTTAAGGAGGATTAAATATGGATTTCAACAACGAAAACAGAATAATTACTCCAGATTTTACTGAAACTGACCACGATATTGAAATTTCATTAAGACCTAAAACTTTAACTGAATATATCGGTCAGGAAAAAGTTAAAGAAAACTTGAAAATATATATTGAAGCTGCAAAAAATCGAGGCGATACTCTTGACCACGTACTTTTGTATGGCCCTCCGGGACTTGGCAAAACTACTCTTGCAGGGATTATTGCGAATGAAATGGGTGTTCAAATCCGTGTAACATCAGGACCTGCAATCGAAAAACCAGGCGACCTTGCAGCGTTACTTACAAACCTCAATGACGGTGATGTGCTTTTCATTGATGAAATCCATCGTCTTTCCCGTGCAGTTGAAGAAGTACTTTATCCTGCTATGGAAGATAACGCCCTTGATATTATTATCGGTAAAGGTCCATCAGCAAGAAGTATCCGTCTTGACTTACCACGCTTTACACTTGTTGGTGCAACTACACGTGCAGGTCAGCTCACAGCACCACTTCGTGACCGTTTTGGTGTGATTTTAAGACTTGAACTTTATACTCCCGAAGAACTTGCACAAATAGTTCAGCGTAGTGCGGGAATTCTTGATATTTTTGCAGATGACAGTGGTGCATTAGAGATTGCATCACGCTCACGCGGTACACCACGTATTGCAAATCGTCTATTAAAGAGAGCAAGAGACTTTGCTCAGGTTATGAGTAACGGTGTAATCAGTGAAGATAACGCAAAAATTGCACTTGGCAGAATGGAAATTGATGAAATCGGTCTTGATAATATTGACCGTTTAATGCTTACAACTATGATTCGTAACTTCAACGGTGGTCCGGTAGGACTTGAAACTATTGCAGCTACAATCGGTGAAGAAGCAGTTACTATTGAAGATGTTTATGAGCCATATTTAATGCAAATTGGTTTTCTTGCAAAAACCCCTCGTGGTAGAGTGGTAACACCACTTGCGTACAAGCATTTAGGACTAGAAACACAAACATCACTTTTATAAGGAGATAAATTATGGGCAGACTTTTTGGTACAGATGGCGCTCGTGGCGTAGCAAACACAGAACTTACTTGCGAATTATCAATGCAAATAGGTCGTGCAGCAGCTATGGTATTAAGTAAGAACTTAAACGGTAAAAAACCAAAAGTGCTTATAGGACTTGATACCCGTGCATCTTCACAAATGCTTGAAAATGCAATTACAGCAGGTCTTTGTTCAGTAGGTGCTGATGTACTGAAATTAGGTGTAGTGCCAACTCCTGCAGTTGCATATCTCGTAAAAGAATACGGTTATGATGCAGGTATTATGATTTCAGCATCACACAACCCTTGTGAATATAACGGCATTAAAATTTTTCAGTCAAACGGTTACAAATTACCTGACGCACTTGAAAACGAAATTGAAGCAATTATTCTCGATAATGCTGTGGAAATTCCAACACCAATTGGTGGTGGGGTAGGTAAAGCCAAAAGAAAAGCAGATGCAATCAATGATTATATTGAACATCTTCTCTCTGCTACAAACATGAGTTTCAAAGGTTACAAAATCGCACTTGACTGTGCTAATGGTTCGTCAAGTGTTTCTGCAGAAGAAGTTTTTACTCGTCTTGGTGCAGAAGTGATTGTTATAAGTGATAAACCAGACGGCACAAATATCAATAAAGATTGTGGTTCAACACACCTTGAAAACTTGCAGAAATGCGTAGTAGAAAATAACTGTGATTTAGGTTTTGCTTTTGACGGTGATGCTGACAGAATGTTGGCAGTTGACCATACAGGCGCAGTAGTTGACGGTGACAAATGTATTGCAGTATGTGCAAAACATATGAAAGAGTTAGGTAAACTCAAAAAAGACACAGCAGTTGTTACTGTTATGAGTAATATGGGCTTTTTCAAGTTCTGTGAAGAAAACGGAATAAAATGTGAAAAAACTAAAGTCGGTGACCGTTATGTTCTTGAAAATATGAGTGAAAACGGTTACAGTATCGGTGGCGAACAGTCAGGTCACATTATATTCCTTAAGTATGCTACAACAGGTGACGGTCAACTTTCTGCAATTCAACTTTTAGCAGTTGTAAAAGATACCGGTAAAACTCTTAAAGAGTTAGCAGACGAAATGGAAGTTTACCCACAAGTGCTTATAAATGTCCGTGTTTCAAAATTTGGCAAAGCACAATTCCCAAAAGACAAAGAAGTGCAGAACGCAATTAAAAAGGTTGAAGAAAAACTGGGTGATGATGGCAGAATACTTGTTCGTGTATCAGGTACAGAGCCACTTATCCGTGTAATGCTTGAAGGCAAAGATTATGAACAGATTAAAGAACTTGCTGAGTCTGTCGCATCAGTAATTAAGGAAAGATTAGTATAATGAGAGTTGCAGATAACTGGAAAGATTACGAACTTATAGATTGTTCCTGTGGTGAGCGTCTTGAAAGATGGGGTAATATTACCCTTATACGTCCTGACCCGCAGGTAATCTGGAAAACAGAAAAGAAAAATCCACTTTGGCGCAGAGCGGATGCAATCTATCATCGTTCGCAATCCGGTGGTGGTCAGTGGGAAATTAAAAATAAAATTCCTGATTTCTGGACTATTAACTACCGTGATTTAACATTCAATATTAAAACAATGGGATTTAAGCATACAGGTCTTTTCCCTGAACAAGCAACAAACTGGGACAAAGTTGCCGAAATAATAAAAAACGCAAATCGTGAAGTAAAAGTTCTGAATTTGTTTGCTTACACAGGTGGTGCTACAATTTCTGCGCTTAAAGCAGGGGCTAGTGTGTGTCACGTTGATGCATCAAAAGGTATGACACTCTGGGCAAAAGAAAATGCAGTTTCTTCAGGTGTTGCTGATAAGTCTGTACGCTGGATTGTTGACGATTGCATTAAATTTGTTCAGCGTGAAATTCGTCGTGGTAATAAATATGATATTATCATTATGGACCCACCATCTTATGGCAGAGGCCCCGGTGGCGAAGTCTGGAAACTTGAAAACAAGGTTTACGGTTTTGTTGAACTTTGTAGTCAGGTGTTAAGTGATGACCCACTTATGGTGCTTATAAATTCCTACACAACAGGCTTAAGCCCGTCGGTTATGGAATATATCTTAGGTGCTGTTGTTAAAAAACGTTTCGGCGGTCAGGTTACGGGTAGCGAAATCGGACTTCGTACTACCGAGAACGGATTAATCTTGCCTTGTGGCGCAAGTGCAATTTGGAGCAAAGAATGAGTATTATAGAATTTCAGAACGTTACATTCCGTTATGAAAGTGATGACGAAGGAGTAGTTTTAGCCCCTGCGGTCAAAGATTTTTCATTGACAATCAATGAGGGCGAGTTTATAGCAATCCTCGGTCATAATGGGTCAGGTAAAAGTACTATTGCTAAACTTGCAAATGGACTTTTACTTCCCGAAACAGGTGACGTAATCGTCAACGGAATGAACACAAAAAATGAAGATTACGATATAAATATAAAACAAACAGTTGGTGTGGTTTTTCAGAATCCCGATAATCAGATTGTTGCAACCATTGTTGAAGAAGATGTTGCATTCGGTCCTGAAAATCTTGGTATAGAGCCTGATGAGATTCGTCGTAGAGTTGAAGAATCACTTAAAATTGTGGGGATGTATAATTACAGAAAACATGAGCCACACAAACTTTCAGGCGGTCAGAAACAGCGTGTTGCAATAGCAGGCATTATTGCTATGGAGCCTCGTTGCATTATTCTTGACGAGCCAACTGCTATGCTTGACCCTGAAGGCAGACGCGATGTAATGAAAGCAATTAAGCGACTTAATCGTGAATTGGGTATTACAGTAGTTTTCATTACTCATTATATGGAAGAAGCAGTTGAAGCTGACAGAATTGTAGTTATGGATGATAGTAAATTGCTTTTAGACGGTACTCCAAAAGAAGTTTTTGCAAATCCTCAAAAAATCCGTAGTATCGGCCTTGACGTGCCACAGACTTGCCAGCTTGCAGAACTCCTTAAAAATGACGGAATTCATCTCAAAAATGATTTATTGAGTATTGACGAATTAGTCGAAAA
The DNA here is from genome assembly GCA_937895645.1 of uncultured Clostridia bacterium. Classification (GTDB taxonomy): domain Bacteria; phylum Bacillota; class Clostridia; order Oscillospirales; family Acutalibacteraceae; genus Fimenecus. Next base: position 13,317 of record CALBKQ010000205.1, on the reverse strand, counting down.
TATAGATGATTTATTGAAAGGTCAGTAAAAGATGTCTCACCTTAAAACGCAAAATTTAACATTTACCTACGGTGAGGGAACTCCATTCAAAATCACCGCACTTGATAACGTGAATATAGATATTTCAAAAGGTGAGTTTGTAGCCATTATCGGTCATACGGGCTCTGGTAAAAGTACTCTTGTTCAGCATCTTAACGGACTTCTTAAAGCGTCAAGTGGTGAAGTGTTACTTGACGGTAAAAACATTCACAAATCAAAACAGACACTTTTTGATGCTCGTTTTCGTGTAGGACTTTGCTTTCAGTATCCTGAATATCAGCTTTTTGAAGAAACAGTTTATAAAGATATTGCTTTCGGACCTACTAATATGGGACTTTCAAAAGGTGAAATTGATGAAAGAGTAAGAAATGCTGCAAAATATGTTGGTATTCCTGACGAAATGCTAGGTAAATCACCATTTGACTTGTCAGGTGGTGAGAAAAGACGAGTAGCCATTGCAGGGGTTATCTCAATGGAGCCTGAAATCCTTATCCTTGACGAGCCTACAAGTGGTCTTGACCCAATGGGACGCGAACAGATTTTAGAACTCATAAAGAATTATCGTGAGAAAACAGGTAAAACAGTTGTAATTGTATCTCACAGTATGGATGATGTTGCTCGATTTGCTACAAAAGTAATTGTTATGAACAATTCAAAAGTCGAAATGACAGGTACTGTTGATGATGTTTTCGAAAAAGCATCAAGACTTCGCGAAATCGGACTTTCTGTACCACAAATCACAGAAATTTTTATTAAACTTCGCGAAAAAGGGTACAACGTCAGCGAAAAAATATATACAGTAGAGCAAGGTTACCTTGAACTCAAAAAACTTTTTGAGGGGAGTGTGACTGATGATTAAAGATATCACAATTGGTCAGTACTTCCCATTAAACTCAGTTATTCATAAACTTGACCCAAGAACAAAATTGCTTTTTACAGTTGTTTATATTGTAATGGTGTTTGTTTCAAATAACTTTATTTCATTGTTTTTCTGTTTATTTACAGGGATAGCAATAATATCTATGTCAAAAATCCCTGTAAAAACAGTAATTAAAGGCTTAAAACCCATTTTAATGATTATTACAATCACATCAGTTTTGCAAATAGCCTATGTAAAAACAGGTATAACTCTTGTAAATTTCTGGAAAATCCAGATTACAAGTGGTGGCGTGCTTACAGCTGTATTTATGGCGTTACGCATTTCATTGCTTATTGTAATGAGCACAATGCTCACATATACTACAAGTCCAACGTCACTTACAAATGGTCTTGACAGAGTCTTTGCACCATTTAAGAAAATAGGACTTGATTTTCATACGGTTACAATGATAATGACTATTTCACTTCGCTTTATCCCAACGCTCATTGAAGAAGTTGATAAGATTATGAGCGCACAAAAATCACGTGGTGCAAATTTTGAACAAGGTAGTCTTATGAAAAGGGCAAAAGCACTTATCCCTTTGTTTATTCCTTTGCTTTTCAACTCAATAAGACGTGCTTATGAACTTGCAAATGCTATGACTTGTCGCTGTTATAACGGTGGTAAGGGCAAAACTACTATGAATGCACTAAAGTTTACTAAACGTGATTATCTCGCAATTATAAGCGTTGTAGTGGTAATTGGTGCAGTAATAACTCTCAATATTTTCTGTGGTGAATATAATGCGGAATATACTTTTAACCTTGCGGTATAATGGTACATCATTCCACGGTTGGCAAATTCAGCCTAACGGGTGTACTGTTCAGCAAGAACTCTGTAACGCTTTTAAGAAATTAAGCGGAAATGATGAAAATATAATAGGGTGCAGTCGTACAGATTCTGGTGTTCACGCCAATATGTTCTGTTGTAATGTAAGAACAGAGTGTACTGTGGCAACCGAAAAAATTCCTGACGCACTCAATTTCTATCTTCCATCAGAAATTGCAGTTTATGATTGCAAAGAAGCTGATTTCGATTTTCATGCTCGTTATGATTGTAAAGGTAAAGAGTATGTGTATTTAATATATAACGGTAAGTACCGAAATCCTTTTTATGAAAACAAAGCAATGTTTTATCCTTATGAAATTGATGCAGAAATGCTTAACGAAGAGGCAAAAGCATTTATAGGAATTCACGATTTTTCTTCCATGTGCAGTGCAGGAACTGATATTCAAGATAAAGTTCGTGAAATCTATGATTGTTCCGTTATAAGAAATGGTGATTTAATCGAAATTCGTGTCAGCGGTAACGGATTCTTATACAATATGGTACGAATTATTGTGGGAACACTTCTTGATATTCAAAAGGGAAAAATTGAAAAGGGGAGTATTCCAAAAATTTTAGAAAGTTGTAATCGTGAAAATGCAGGGGTAACTGCCGAACCTCACGGTTTGTATCTTAATAAAGTTTTTTATTGATGTGTGGTGAAAAATATGGCTGAAAAGAGAAAGATGACAACCAAAAAGCCTGTATCAAAAAAGAATACACCGAAGAAAAAACACAAGAAATTAAGCATAAGTCTTAAAAATGCAAAAACACTTAAATTACTTGCAATTATTCTTGTGGTGTTGTTGCTTGTAATTATTGCAGCAGCACAGTTTGGTGGGGTTACATTTTCAACAATCGGTGATAGGGTACGTACTTCACTTGCAGGTATTGGCTCAGGTGAGGGGTATCCTTACAGTATAAACGGTGTTGAAATAAGTGGTGCAGGAATGACAAATTCCGATTTGGTACTGGTTCATGATGATACAGTTAAAGTTCTTGACTCAACTGCAAAAGAACTTTCAAATCTTTCTCATAAATACGACCATCCTGTTATGAGTAGTAATAGCGGAAGAATTTTACTTTATGATGAGGGTGGCACAACATTCAGAGTGCAGTCAAAAACAAGAGTACTTTATGAAAAAGAACTTGAGCATATAATTTTTACAGGTGCTATGGGTAAAAACGGTTCGGTAGCTTTAGCCACAAGTGCAAGTGGTGCAGAAAGTATGCTTACTGTTTACGACGATAAAGAAGATGAAATTTTTGTGTGGAAATGTGCAAGAGAACATATTGTTTCTTGTGATGTTTCAGATAACGGGAAACTTTTTGCGGTATCCGTAATGGGTGTTGATAATGGCTCGGTTTACTCAAAGGTTTATATCTTCAATAAACGCAAAACTGAACCTCAGGCAACTTTTGAATATAAAGATTCAGCAATATCTTCAGTTCAGTTCTTATCAAATGAAACACTTTTCGTTCTTGGCAATAATGTTTGTGAAATTATAAAAGGTGATGAAGTTAAAGAAAAAGTTGATGTTTCTGTGAATACACCATCAAGACTTTATATTTCAGATAATAACACAGCAGTTCTTGTACTTTCAAAGTATTCAAGTACAACAAAAAAGATTATTAAAGTTTATAATAAATCAGGTGCAGAACTCTTTACTCAGGAAATTGACGGACTTGTAAAATCTGTTTCAACTGACGGTAAATATGTTGCGGTATTAACTGACGACAATGTTCAGATTTACAATACTAAAGGTGAAATGGTTGGTAGTGCAGATGTAAATACTGATGCTGAACAAGTAATTGTTTCATCAAGAAGCACATATGTTTATTCGTTGGATAAAATTCAAAAATATTCTTCTGTAGGCGATAATACAGCAGAAAAGGAATAATTTCAGAGGTGATATTATGTCAATAGTATTAGACATCATTCTTATTGCAATTTTTGCAGCATTCGTGTTGTTTGCAGCAAAAAAAGGTTTTGTAAAAACATTACTTGAACTTGTTGCTACTATTTTAGCACTTGTACTTTCTTATCAGTTAAGTCCTGTTATAGCACAGGGTGCTTATGAGGGATTTGTAAAAGAAAGTATGATTACTTCAATTGAAGAACAGCTTGATGAAAACTTTAATGCAACAACAGCAGCTAAAAAAGCAGAAGTAACACTTGAGGCGCTTCCTGATTTTGTAGTCTCTCTTGCATCATCAGCAGGTGTTGAAATAAGTGATGTCAAAGCAAAAATTTCATCAGAAAAGTTCAGTTCACAAAATCTTGCAACAGAGCTTGTTGAAAAAGTGGCACAACCAATAGTGGTAGGTGCATTGACAATTATAACTTTTATGGTACTGGCAATAATTTTATTGTTTGCACTTAAATTCTTAGCACACGTTATTTCAAAACTTTTTGATGTACCTCTTATCGGTACTGCAAATAAGTTGTTGGGTGCATTACTTGGTGCTTGTAAAGGCATAATCGTAATAGTTTTCCTTTGCACTGTGCTTGAATTTATATTCGCAAACGGTGATGGTGAAATGGCAACAGCAGTGAACGATTCATATGTAATCGGTTTACTTGACAATATCAATCCATTTATAAACAATCTTAAAGAAATGCTTGTTAAATAAGGAGTGTAAGTTATGAGCGAAGAAAAAAAGACACTAAAACAAAATGTTAAAGAGTTGTTTGAGGGATGTCTTACAATCCCAAATCTTATTTCATTGATTAGAATTTGTTTGATTCCTGTAATCGCAGTTCTTTATTACAATAACTATATTTGGTGGACTGTATTCGTAATCTTTATTTCAGGTCTTTCAGATGCAGTTGACGGTAAAATAGCAAGAAAATTCAATCAGGTAAGTGCAATCGGCAAACTTCTTGACCCTGTTGCTGATAAACTTACAATTTTTGCACTTGCAATTGTACTTTTCCTTAAATTTAAGGAAGCACAAAGTGAATCAATGCAGGCTTTTGCTTGGGTATTCTTACTCTTTATCGCAAAAGATGTGATTATGATTTTAGGCAGTGTTGTGTTAATCGCTCTTGGCACTCGTCCCGTTGCAGCAGAAATCTGGGGTAAACTTGCAACTTTCGTATTCTACGCAGTAATGGTGGTAATTATAGGTTTCGGACCAGAAATTGGTGCAATCAGTATGTATTACCCACAATACACAATTCCTGAAACTTTAATGTTTGTACTTGTAATAATTGCAGTTGTTCTTACTTTTGTAGCATTTTTCAGTTATTTACCGGGTGCAATCAAACAGATTATTGAAAATTCAAAGAAGAACAAATAAAAAAGAGGACACATAATGAATAAAAATATGATTTGCAGTAAATGCAAACAACGCCCTGCGGTCATCTTTATTACAAAGATGGAAGGCGATAAAACAACTAATGAGGGTTTGTGCATCAAATGTGCAATGGAAATGAATATTGGTCCCATTAAACAGATGATGGATAATATGGGTATCACCGAAGACCAAATTGATGATATGACAGAACAAATGGAACAGATGATGGAGAGCATGGGCGAAGATGCTTTTGAACCGGGCGGTGCTTCAACTTTTCCGTTCCTACAAAATATGGGCTTAATGCCAATGGACGTTCCTGAAGAGAATATCAAAGATTTGAATGGCGAAAAAAAATCTGCACCAAAGAGCAAGAAAAAACAAGGAACAAAGAACGATAAAAGAAAAATGCTTTCTCTTTATTGTACCGACTTAACAGGTCGTGCAAGAGAGGGTAAACTTGACAGAATTATCGGCCGTGATACAGAAATTGCACGTGCAGTACAGATTTTGTGCCGTCGTACAAAGAACAACCCTTGCCTTATTGGTGAGCCCGGTGTTGGTAAAACTGCTATTGCCGAAGGCCTTGCTATAAGAATTGCAGAGGGGAATGTTCCTGCAAAACTTATGGATAAAGAAATACATCTTCTTGACTTAACTGCCCTCGTTGCAGGTACACAGTTCCGTGGCCAGTTTGAAAGCCGAATTAAAGGACTTGTTGAAGAAGTCAAGAGTGAGGGTAATATTATTCTTTTCATTGACGAAGTTCATAACCTTGTAGGTACAGGTGACGCCGAGGGCTCAATGAATGCAGCAAATATATTAAAGCCTGCACTTTCTCGTGGTGAAATTCAGGTAATCGGTGCTACAACATTTAATGAATACCGTAAGCATATTGAAAAAGATGCAGCATTAGAGCGTCGTTTTCAACCAGTTAAGGTTGACGAGCCATCTATTGAAGACACTTACCAGATGCTTTTAGGTATTAAAGGCTACTATGAACTTTTTCATAGGGTACAGATTAGCGATAATCTTGTATATAAAGCAGTAACACTTTCTGAAAGATATATTACTGATAGGTTTTTACCTGATAAGGCTATCGACTTGCTTGATGAAGCTTGTACTTGTGCAAATCTTCGTAATAAAGCTATCAGTGAAAATGAGATTAACGAAAAGAAAATCGCAAACCTCAAAAAAGACCTTGAAGCCCTTGAAGAAAAAATTGCAAACCCGGAAAATGATGAGGATTTGAATCCTGTTTATGAAGACTTATATAGAACAAAAGGTGAGTTAGCTGTTTGTGAAGGTAAAGCACCTGAACTTCAGGAAAAGGCAAAAGATAATAATGTTACAGAAGATGATTTGGCAAAAGTTATTAATCTTTGGACAGGTATTCCTGCTACAAAGGTTGTAGAAGGAGATGTAAACCGTCTTAAAGGCCTTGAAAACAGACTTATGGAAAAAGTAATCGGTCAGGATGAAGCAGTGACACTTGTTGCAAATGCAATCAAGCGCAGTCGTATTCAACTTACACTTCAAAAACGCCCTGCATCATTTATTTTTGTAGGACCAACAGGTGTAGGTAAAACCGAACTTGTAAAACAACTTTCAATGGAACTTTTTGATACTCCTGAAACACTTATTCGCCTTGATATGAGTGAGTTTATGGAAAAACATTCAGTTTCTCGTCTTATCGGCTCTCCTCCTGGGTATGTGGGCTATGACGAAGCTGGTCAACTTACAGAAAAGGTAAGAAGAAAACCATATTCAATCATTCTTTTTGATGAGATTGAAAAAGCACACCCTGATGTTATGAACATTCTTCTTCAGATTCTTGACGAGGGCAAAACAAATGATGCTCATGGCAGAACTGTAAGCTTTGCAAATACTGTAATCATTATGACTTCAAATGCAGGTAGTCAGAAAGCAGAAACATCATTAGGTTTCGGCAAAAGTGCAAAAGACATCTCAAAAGAAAAAGTTCTTAAAGCACTTAACGAATTCTTAAGACCTGAATTTATTGGTCGTGTCGATGAAATTGTTGTGTTTAATCCATTAAGTGAAGAGGATTATAAAAACATCGCAATTCTTATGCTTAACGAAATCAAAACAGTTCTTAAAGATAAGGGAATTGAACTTGTTTACGACGAAAATACACCAGCAGCAATTGTGTCTAAAATGGATGGTAATGTTCGTGGCGCCCGTGATTTGAGAAATGTTATAAGAAGAAATATTGAAGATAAAATCTCAACTCTTATGATTGATAATCTTGGCACAACAATCAACAAAATCCTTATTGCATCAACAAATAACGATATTCAAGTAACATTTGAATAAGAAACAAAGTTGCCTGAGGGGTTATCCCGCCACATATTTGATAAAAAATCAGCAAAATTGAAATATATCAGAGGTGTTCCTTTTGGATAAAACAAGTACTTTTATAGTTGTATATTTTATAGTTTTTGCAATTGTTGATTTTATAATATATGCCAAGCTTTCGAAATATCTTTATATGAGTGGCGGAGCAACTAAAGAAGAGGTTAAACTTTTTTTAGACAAACAGGTTATGCACGGGCAAAGAAGATTGGTAGATTGGCTATATAGTCGCACTCCGTGTCCTGATATGTTTCATACTATGCTCACAGTGTGCAATATTTTAACAGGTGTTACCGCACTTGCTCCCGTTTTCATATTCTTTCTTGTTATGAACAAAAACACAGTTCTTATTATAGTGTGTTCAGTTGTTGTTGCTTTAATAAGTTTTATTACAGCATTGTATGGTTTTTTTTATTCTAAAAAAATTGTAACTTATTTTGATAATTCAAGTTGTAATGGTTATGAATTAAATGAAAACCAAGTAAAACGTCGTACATTAAGTTTTACTCAGAAAGAGAAAGAAAAAGTAGATAGACAAGTTAAAGTTGGTCAGCGTACTGCTATAACTATAATATTTTTACTCATTTTATCTATACCACTTATTGCGTTGTATCAAAATTGGAAAAATTATAATAAAAATGATGATACAACTACAGGATATACACAACAAGTTCAACCAATACAACAAATAACGGGCATAAAGAATGTAAAAGCCGTTCTTGGGGTTTCAGAAGAAGTTAATTTAGATGCATCTGACGAGATTAAAGCACTTTTTCCTGAGTTCGATTTTTCTGAAGAGTGCATAGTAATAAAAGATAGAGGGCTTTATTTCGGATATTATGAACTGAATAATAAAAATGAAGCAGCTGAACTTCAAAAAGAAATCAAAACAAAAATTTTAAACGATTTTAATTATTTTTCTCAAGATTTCGACGAGAAAGATGAAAGTAAAGAGAATTTTAAGATTTATTCTTTTGAATCAGAGGATATCTATGCTGTCTCAATTTGCTGTGATAACAGTGTGATATATGCTTATAGTAATCTCAATAATGAAGCATGGCTCAAATCACTTTTAAATGATTTGGGATATCTTGAGGATTTTTAGTTTTACAGTATGGTGGGGCTTGCTCCCACCGAATTTATCTCAAATAATAAAAATAAACCACAAAAATATGTTGACAAAGAAAAGGGTTTATGTTAAAATAACTTGCGTTGTTGAACTGCGGGTGTAGTTCAATGGTAGAATCCCAGCCTTCCAAGCTGGTCGTGTGGGTTCGATTCCCATCACCCGCTCCACAATGTGCGGATGTAGCTCAGTTGGATAGAGCAACTGCCTTCTAAGCAGTAGGTCGGGGGTTCGAGCCCCTCCATCCGTGCCAAAAATATGGTGGATGTAGCTCAGTTGGTTAGAGTGCCAGGTTGTGGCCCTGGAGGTCGTCGGTTCGACCCCGATCATCCACCCCATTTTTTAGGTCAAACTTCAGACACACCGTTTGTAGTTTGACTATTTTAATATAGGGATGTAGCCAAGCGGTAAGGCAACGGACTTTGACTCCGTCATCCGTGAGTTCGAACCTCGCCATCCCTGCCAAATAATAACCATACCCCAAAGGGTATGGTTGTCATTTTTGTAAAAAAAGAGGTATAAAATGTTTTTAAGTTTTATTGTTCCGGTATACAATACAGAGGATTTTGTTTCCGAATGTTTGGATTCACTTATTGAACAGGATATCAAAAAAAGTGAATATGAAATTATTTGCGTTAACGACGGTTCAACCGATGGTAGCAGTAGAATTCTACAAGAATATGAATCGCTATATGATATCATTCGGGTAATAAATAAAGAAAATGGCGGTGTTTCATCTGCACGAAATATCGGCTTAGAAATGGCAAAAGGAGATTACATTTGGTTTTTTGATTCAGATGATGTTCTCAGACCAAACTCTTTAGGCTACATAAAAAAACATATTGATGATAAAAAACCCGAAAAAGTAAGAATAGGTACATATATTTTTTCAGGTGATGTTGATGATTGCTTGAAAAACACCGAACTGAAAACCAATTCTCAATTTCACGATACTGCTGTTTGGAACCAAATACTTTCCCGTGACTTTCTAATCACCCATAATTGCAGGTTTAATACCGGTATATCGCACGGAGAAGATACTTTGTATATGTTTGAAGTTAACATACACAATCCAAGATACAGCGAGCTTGATATGCCCTTTTATCTTTATCGTAATCGTCCCGGATCTGCAATTACAGCACAAAATCCGACTATAAACGAAAAGAAAATAAAATCTTTTTTCGTTGCAGCTAAAATAATGAAGAATTATTACGAAAAGAACATTGGTGATGCTGAAAAAACCGCAAATCTTTTGATGATGTTTATTTGGAGTACAATGAGTGAGTGTGCAAAGCTATCTGTCAAAAATCAAAAGCTGTTATTAAAAGAAGCAAAAGAGAACGGTATATTCCCTTACAAAAGACCAAAAGAATGCACGCTCGTTAAATCTTATCAAACAACAAGAACTGATATTATCGGCAAAATTTTTGATTGGATTTATATACACACGCATACAAAAACAGGCTTTTTCTTGATGCGTATTTGGAATAAAATACATTATATACACACCAGTAAATAGGACAATTTATGTTATAACGATGATTTAATTAGTTGTATAACAAATAAAAAATGCAGAATTCTTATTAAGGATAGTAAGAATTCTGCATTTTTTGCGTGTTATTTTATGTTTATAACTATTCTTGTGTAGTCCCCTGTTATGGGTTTACCTTTTTCAAAATCACGGGCGGTAAATACAACCCTATCGTCATAAACCTCGCCGTAATAACCAACACCGCAATCCGTAATTCCGAAGTTATTTTCCTTGCGATATCCGGGAATACTCAAGGATACGACATTATTTTCTGCATTGAGCACCTCGAATGTTTTTTCAAAAACTCCGCCATGCAAGTGACCGTTAAGGAAAATAACATTTCTATGTTTTTCCATTATAGCTCTTACCAGGTCGGACTGTTCACCCATATCACCCGTTTTCCAAACCTCGGGAAGACCGTGAGTTTCGGCAAAAGCCTGATGACACATTACAAAAACAGGCTTGCCATCCTTTGTTCCCCTTGCAAGCTCTTTGTCAAGGAAATCCATTTGGTCCTGAGTTATGTGAGCCTTCTCAAGAACACGCTTTTCCGTACCGATTACTATAAAGGTGTAGCCGTTGACATCGTATGAATAGAAGCTCTTGCCGTTTGTGTTTATGTTTAAATACTCCTCCGCCTTTGCCATAATTATCCTTTGATTTCTGCTATACTGCAAACGCACATCGTGATTGCCCATGGTAACAAAGAGCTTAAAGTCATTTTTATATCTATCAAAAACGTTAAAGAAGCGTCTGTACTCACACTTTCTGTCGTATTCGGTAAGGTCACCTGCCATAAGCACCGCATCAAATTTACCATTTGCGTTTTTAACATCGCAAAAAAGGTTATCAAGGTTAACCGTTGCACTCTCTTTATTTATTAAATGAGTATCTGCCGCACAAGCAAAAGCAAGCTTAACCTTTTCGGGCTCTTCAAACTCAATAGGATTATCAGTAGCGAGTTCAAACACTTTATCATAGCTCGGTGACATTGCTTTAAACTGCTTTTTGTATTTATCAATAAAAGTTGCAAGTGACATATCTACTTCCTCCGACTAAAAACACTTTTAATACATTATATACCAATACAAATTGTTTTTCAATAAGCGTAAAACTTATTTTATAAACAAAAATTTTAAGACAAGCGACAATAAGACTTAAATTAAATTACGCAAATATTATAAGTCTTTGAAATGTAAAAAACAAAAAACAACATCTATGCTCTATCGAACTTTAAATAAAGCAAAAAAGATAAAGTGTTGACATTTATGCTGTTTCGTACATTCCCTTAACCTTGACATAGACCAATAATTATGTTAGCATAGCAACGAAAAATTATTTCATTTTTTTAGGAAGTAAATACATTTCTTATTATAAATTTCGTTATGACTCTAAAAAGATTCGCAGCTGCATATAACACAGAAACACAAAACTCACTGCTCGCTCATAACATTAACTCCAAAGATAAGAATAAATAATTTTTCGTGGGAGGTTTACTATGAAAAATATTATTAGGCTATTATATCGGTATTTTAAGAAATTAACTAAAACCCTCTATTTTAATATCGCCAAATATTTTTCCAACAAATATTTAACAGAAAGTACAGCAAACGCAAGAAAAAAGCTTTCAAATTTCAGTCCAAATCCGAATACTTCTGCACTATCTGATAATGAAGCTATAACACCTTTTTCGTATGATTTGCAAATTATCATACCTGCATATAATGTTGAAGCATATATTAAAGAATGTCTCGATTCTGTTTTAAATCAAAAAACGAAATACAATGTAAAAGTTGTTTTAATCGATGACGGTTCAACAGATAAGACGGGTGAAATCATTAATTCTTATTCGGATGCTCGTTTGGAAGTTATACATCAGGAAAACAGAGGGTTTTCGGGTGCAAGAAACAGAGGATTAGAGAAAATCTACGCTAAATATATAATGTTTGTAGATTCAGATGATATGCTGACAGACGGTGCAATCGATAAGTTGATGGATTGTGCTATTGAGAATGATTGCGATATAGTCGAGGGCGGATATAACTATTTAAGAGAGTCACATCAATATCTTGGATATAAGCATAAAACCAAGAAAGCACTCAACTCACAATTAGATTTATACGGTTTACCCGTTGCAAAAGTATATAAAAGCTGTTTGTTTGAAAATATTAAATTCCCGCTTGATTATTGGTTTGAGGATTCAATTTGTGCCTTTTTGGTTTTTCCAAGAGCTAAAAACATCCGGTCAATAACTGATATTGTATATATATATCGGTTGAATATTAACGGCATAACACACACCGCACCCCAAAAAACCAAGTGTGTTGATACATATTGGATAACCGAAAAACTGATGGAAAACAGGGCAATTTTAAATTTGGAAAACAACGACGAATATCAAGAAAGATTTTATAAACAAATCATATTAAATGAAAAAAGAATTGTAAATATGCCAAACGATATCAAAGAAAGCGTATTTGTTCTAACATGTGATTTATTTGAAAAATATTTCTCAGAATATCCCGCTTTGAAAAAATACAAATCATTAAACAAGGCTTTAAAAACAAAAAATTATGGTGTTTTTTCCTTATATGCTAAAACGCACGAATAAAAAACAGAGAATATCACATTTTATTTAATAATTTTAATTTTAGGCTTGATTTATATATAATGTAATGATATAATGAACGAGCTTTTGGAGGCGTAGCTCAGTTGGCTAGAGCACTTGCTTGACGTGCAAGGGGTCACAGGTTCGAGCCCTGTCGTCTCCACCAAAAAGGAAAGTCACTTTTGTGACTTTTCTTTTTTTATGAATTGAAAAAAGGCTCGAACCTGTAGTCGGCGAAGCCGAACATAATCGGGTGTTCGCGAGTGAAACGAACGAATGATGGGCAGAGCCCATCGAGCCCTGTCGTCTCCACAAAAAATCCAAATTCGAGTTTGTCGGGTTTGGATTTTTCTTTTTATAAACGTTTTTTCACATTATCCTGTTGATTTTTACTGACTCAAAATTATTAAATAAACAAATATTATAACTCCTTTCGCATTTATTTTTGCCATATACAGAAGAACTTTGATTTTTGCCATATACAGAATAACTTTGATCCCTTGACTATTTTCATCATCTATGATATAATATCAAACAACAAAGGGCTGGTCGTGAGACCCTGGTCCACCGACTGGCGGGGATTTTCCCCGCTTTTT
>CALBKQ010000204.1 GCA_937895645.1 uncultured Clostridia bacterium | reverse complement strand
CGGTCATCGTGTGCAGGCACAGCCATAATAGCACCTGTACCGTAACCCATCATAACATAGTCAGATATGTAAATTGGAATATCTTTACCATTAACAGGATTCTTTGCTGTAATGCCTGCAATCTTAACACCTGTCTTGTCTTTAACAAGCTGTGTACGCTCAAACTCTGTTTTCTTTGCACATTCTGTACGATATGCAAGAATTTCGTCCATATTAGAAATCTTATCAGCGTATTTGTCAATGATTGGGTGTTCAGGTGCCATAACCATGAATGTAACACCGAAAAGAGTATCAGGACGAGTTGTATAAATCTTTAATTCTTCAGGGATTTCATTAAGTGCGAAGTTAACGAATGCACCACGTGATTTACCAATCCAGTTAACCTGCTGAAGTTTGATGTTTGGAAGATAATCAACATCCTGAAGTCCTTCAAGAAGCTTGTCAGCATATTCTGTAATTCTTAAGTACCAAACATCCTTTGACTTCTGCACAACGTCACTATGACAAATATCACACTTACCACCTTGAGAGTCCTCGTTTGAAAGAACAACTTTACAAGATGGGCAGTAGTTTACAAGAGTCTTGTCACGGAATGCAAGTCCGTTTTCAAACATTTTAAGGAAAATCCACTGTGTCCATTTATAATATTTATCGTCAGTTGTATCAACTACTCTTGAATAATCGAATGAGAAACCAACGCGTTTTAACTGACTTGTAAACTTTTTGATGTTCATATCAGTTACTTTTCTTGGGTGAATACCTGTTTTAATCGCATAGTTTTCTGTTGGAAGACCGTAAGCATCAAAACCGATTGGGAAAAGCACATTGTAACCCTGAAGTCTTCTTTTTCTTGACACTACTTCAAGACCTGAGTATGCCTTGATATGACCAACGTGCATACCTGCGCCTGATGGATAAGGGAATTCAACAAGACCATAGAATTTTGGCTTGTCAGAATTATCCTGTGCCTCAAAAACTTTTGCTTCGTCCCATTTCTGTTGCCACTTTTGTTCGGTAGCCTTAAAATCGTAATTCATATACATAACCTTCTTTTAAGAGATTTTTACTGTTTTATTATTCTGTAACTATTGAACTGATGTCATATTCAGTCGCATCTGCCCAAAGGTGCTCTAAACTATATGTTTCTCTTTGGTCTGGTGTGAAAAGATGAACAACAACTGTGCCATAGTCAAGGAGTATCCAACCTGTTGATTTGCCCTCAACATTTCTTGGCTCAACCCCTTGTTTTGCAAGTGTGTCCTGAACTTCGTCAGACAAAGCACGGATGTGTGTTCCTGATGTACCTGTTGCGATTACGAAATAATCAGCAACTGATGTAAGTTCAGTGATTTCAAGTGATTTTATATTAGTTGCTTTCTTACTATCAAGTGTAGCAACAATATTTTTCATAAGTTCTGTTCTATCCATTTATTTTAATCCTTTCTGCAAGGTAGTTGTATGCTTTTACTGTATCAATATGAATTGGTCTGCATTTTCTTGCATTATCTTCAATGGTAAATGAAAGCCCACGAAGACAAGTTTTATCAAGACTTTCTTCTGCCATTGCTCTCACTTCAAGAACATCCGGGTATTCACGGTCTTCTGAAGTTAAGTCGGCAACATAGATAATCTTTTGGAGTAGCGACATATCTTCTTTGCCGGTTGTGTGCCAACGCACAGCCGAAAGAATATCTTTATCAGTTACATTAAGTTTTTTCCTTAAATAAACTTCACCTGCAATAGCGTGAAGTGTAACTGTAATATTCTTTTCACTATCAGTTAAAAATTGCCCGTCATTCCCTATAATTTCAAGCATTTTTTCAACTGGCTCATATCTCATAATATCATGAATAAGCCCTGCTGTATATGCTTTGTCTTGGTCACCACCAAAAATTCCAGCTAAATGCTTTGCTTGTTCGGCAACACAGATTGAGTGATACAATCTTTGTGGCGTTAAACGAGTTTTAAGAATTTCTAAAAACTCCTTATTTCTTTCTGTATCCATAAAGTTTGTGAGTCTCCATATATTCAATGATTTCCGGGTCAACAATTCCGTAAATACTCTTACCGTTTGTTATTCTGTCACGGATTTCGCTTGAACTTACTTCATAAGCATCTAAAAGTGAGATATGTATATTCTTACCGTCAAGTTTAGGCATATACACACCTAACTGCTCAAAAGCATAAGCGCGAAGTTTTTGAATGTTTTCTGCATTGTCACGAGATGCAACACAAATAGTACATTTTTCTAAAAGTTCCTTATGCTTGTACCATTTATGGAAGATAAGAAACATATCTGAACCAATTATAAGATATAAATCGTCATTAGGATATTTCTGCTTTAACTCGTTTACAGTAAAAATAGTGTAACTGTCTGTTGCACGGTCCATTTCCATAGTACTGATTTCAAACTTTGGATTATTGAACGCTATTTTACACATAGCAAGACGGTCACGGTTATCTGCTAAATCGTCGCAACGCTTATGTGTTGGCACTTTGTTAGGAATGATAATAACTTTATCAAGTTCTAATTCCTCTGCCATTTTATTAACCATTCTCACATGGCCCTTGTGTGGGGGATTGAATGTTCCACCGAAAATACCTATTTTCATTTTTTCTTCGCCTTCTTTTTGTCATCTTTGTGAAGTTCAGGGTTGTAACGATAGAAAATCATACTGCCACCGATTACGCCAACACAATCACTGTTAGTTGCTTCTGCTAACTTCTGTGCAATTTCTTTTGGTTTTTCAGGGCTTGTTTCTAAAAGCACTTTGATTTTAATAAGTTCGCGTGCTTTAAGTGCATCATCAGTTTGCTTGATAAGGGCATCTGAAATTCCACCCTTACCAACTTGAAATAATGCGGGAAGTGAGTTTGCCTGACCTCTCCAATATGCTCTTTCTTTACTTGTCATATATTTTATTCTCCTAAATATTTTGGAAGTTCTTCTACAAATTTTCTTAATGCGTTACCACGGTGGCTTACTTTGTCTTTTTCTTCTGCTGAAAGTTCACCGAAAGTCTTATCGCCTACAAGGAATACGGGGTCATAACCAAAACCGCCGTTACCTTGTACTTCGTGTGCAATTACGCCCTCACAAGTGCCACGTACTGTAAAGTGTCTTCCGTCAGGGAAACAACAACATACACAGCTTACAAATCGTGCAGTTCTTTCACTATCCGGAACATCTTTCATTAACCTCAAAAGTTTTTCATTGTTTTTCGCATCGTTACCGTGTTCGCCACCGAAACGGGCTGAATAAACACCGGGTGCACCGTCAAGGTAGTCAACCATAAGGCCAGAATCGTCTGCCACACAGACCATTCCGCTTTCTTTACAACCGCTATCGGCTTTTAAGAATGCATTTTCTTCAAAGGTAGTCCCTGTCTCTTCTACATCTGAAAGTTCTATTCCTGCCATATCAGCAGTAAGTACATTTATACCAAGCGGTGAGAGTATTCTCTGTAACTCCGCTTGTTTTTTCATATTATGAGTTGCGATTAAAAAGTCCAAAGAAACCCCTCTTTTTCTTT
>CALBKQ010000203.1 GCA_937895645.1 uncultured Clostridia bacterium | reverse complement strand
CTGATGTTGGTGCACAGGCTGTTGCAGACGGCAAAATCGATGGTGTTGGTGTTGCTCGTCAGTTCCTTGTTGATCCTGAATGGATCACAAAGCTTATTGAAGACAGAGTTGAAGAAATCAAGCCATGTATCTGCTGCCATGCAGGTTGCTTTAACTTCTCATCATCAAAGGGTCATGCTAATACTCAGGGCCTTTTCGATACAATGGGACTTTCTCGTTGTGCTATTAACCCTAAAACAATGCAGTCAAAGAAATATAAAATTGAACCTGCTAAAAAAGCAAAGAAAATCGCAGTTATCGGTGGCGGTATCGGCGGTATGGAAGCAGCTATGGTTTGTGCACAGCGTGGTCATAAAGTTGACCTTTATGAAAAGAGTGACAAGCTTGGTGGTGTGTTTATTGCAGCAGCAGCTCCATCATACAAAGAAAAAGACCGTGACCTTATTGCTTGGTATAACCGCGAAATTCAGCGTTATGATGCAATCACAGTTCATATGAATACAGAAGTTAAAGATATTGCTACACTTGACGCTGACGAAGTAATCGTAGCAACAGGTGCAGTTGCTAATAAGATTCCTGTTAAGGGCGCTGACAAGGCAATCGAAGCAGTTGACTTCCTTCTTGATAACTCACTTGCAGGTGACAATGTAGTAGTTGTTGGTGGTGGTCTTACAGGTTGTGAAATCGCTTACGAACTTTATCTTCAGGGCAAGAAACCTGTTATTGTTGAAATGCAGGATGACCTTGTTACAACTCCTGGTGTTGCACTTGCTAACACAAGTTATCTTCGTGATTTCTTCAAGACAAACAAAGTTCCTGTTTATCTTGAAAGCAGAACAACAGAAATTCGTGATGATGGCGTTACAATCGCTACAAAAGACGGTAATACAGTTGACATTCCTGCTGATACAGTTATTCTTTCAGTTGGTTACAAACCAGCACCAATCGCAGAAAAGAGCAAGAAAGTACACGTTATCGGCGATGCTAACAAAGTTGGTAACCTTCGTACAGTTATCTGGGGCGCTTGGGACGTTGCAATGAAGTTATAATTTCATAAAGACATAAATTTAGAGGAGAGTGAAAACTCTCCTTTTTTTATTATTTCACTTTCAGACAAGATATAACATATATTGAAATTGGGGGTGAATAATATGTGTAATTGCAGAAATAATTGTACAAGTATCGCAGTTGTAGTAAGTATAATCATAGGTATTATCACTGCATTTCTTCGTATAACTGGTGTTATAACCGTAACACCAGCGTTTTTATGGGTGGTTTTCGGTATAGCTGTTGTTTATCTTGCAGTAGTTCTTGCAACAACTGCAGTAATAGAAAGAGAATGTACAAATGATTGTGTTTGTCCTACGCTTTCAGTTTTACTGATAGGTATTCTCGGCACAATACTCTTATCGGTAGTTCTTTTGGCAATAACTTTTGTTACAACAAGTATTGTGGGCGCAATAGTAACAGGTCTGTTGCTTCTTTTCTTCTCTCTTACTGTTGGGGCAACCGCGTGTCTTGCAAAATGTTTAGCAAAGTGTAACTAAATAATAACGAAAACGGCTTAGAATTAAATCCAAGCCGTTTTTGTTGTATAAATGTAAAAAGTATTGTATAATACTTAAAAATCGTTTGGATGTGCTGTATGAAAGTTTTAATTTGTTGCTTAAATTCAAAATATATTCACGCTTCATTAGCGCCTTGGTGTTTACTTGCAGGTGTAAAGTCATTTGCAAAAAATGATTATGATATTAAAGTACTTGAAAGTACTATAAATGCTAATCTTCACGATTTTGCACAGAAAATAATTCTTGAAAATCCACAAGTAGTTTCTTTTTCTTGCTATATCTGGAACATTACAGGGACCCTTGAAATTTGCAAAGAAATTAAAGAAAATCTTGGTTGTAAAATTATTCTTGGTGGTCCTGAGGTAGCATACAGACCGCAAGATGTTTTAGAAAGATATAATTTTGTAGATTTTGTTTTAACAGGTGAGGGCGAGTGGAATTTTCCACTTTTACTTGATAACATAAATGGCGAATTAGAGCGCGTTGACGGACTTACATATCGCGAAAACAATGAGATTTTTACAAATCCTGAAAAGGAATATACAGAAACTCCACCATCACCTTATAGTGAAGATTTTTATAAAAACTTAAACGGACGAATTGCCTATATCGAAACAAGTAGAGGGTGCCCTTATCGTTGTGCTTTCTGTCTTTCAGGCAGATGCTCAAAACTACGCTTTTTCGACCTTGAACAAGTGAAAAAAGATATAATTAATCTTGCAAATAGTGGTACACAAACCCTTAAATTTGTAGATAGAACATTCAATGCAAACTCAAAAAGAGCAAATGAGATTTTAACATTTATTAAAGAAAATTACGGAACAAAAATCCCCGAAAATATCTGTTTTCACTTTGAAATAGCAGGGGATATACTTACCGAAGAAACCCTTGAAATACTTTCACAAATGCCAACAGGTGCTGTGCAACTTGAAATTGGTATGCAGTCTTTCAATGAAGAAACACTTAAGAAAATCAACCGAAAAACCAACACAGAAAAACTGATTAAAAATATTAAAAAACTACTTGAATTTGGCAATATGCACGTTCATATTGACTTAATCGCAGGTCTTACGGGCGAAACCCTTGAAAGTTTTAAGCAGAGTTTCAATATTGGCTACTCACTTAAAGCACATATGTTGCAAATGGGATTTCTTAAACTTCTTTACGGTGCCGATATGCGTGAAAACCCACAAGATTTCCCTTGTGAATATAACGAAAATCCACCTTATGAGGTAATTTCAACTCCTTGGATTACAACCGATGAAATGAAAACCTTAAAAAACTGTGAAGACGCAGTTGAACGACTTTATAACAGTGGTCGATTTCTGTTTACTCTCGATTATTTAACAGATGAGATGGGCATTTCGCCATTCGATTTATTCAACAATTTTGGCAACGCAGTTGATGGTACAAATATGAAACTGTCAGATTACGCAGTTAAAGTGTATGAGTATTTTAAGAGCCAATGTAATGAACAAGTTTTGCGTGAAAAAATCCTTTGTGATTTGCTTTCTTGCTCGTCATCAGTGCAGATTCCGGAAATTTTCAAAATCCGTGACCCACTATACAAAAAAGTGAAGAAATATTTTATAGAAAATGTTGACAAAAACATCAAAATTGCAATCCTTTACAGCACAAATGAAGTGTTTGCAGTAAACCAAAGCACAAAAAAGGATTTTCATGGTAGATATAAGGGCGAGTATTTTAGTATTCCTGATTAAAATCTCTATTCATCACACAATGACTCAAATAAAAACCTTGTGGCAAATTTTATACCTTTTATAAAAGCATCTTTTTCTAAAAGATTGTAGGTGGCAGTAAAGGCTTTATCATATTCTTCAAGTAACTTTATCTGTTCTTGATTTAACATTGAACGTAACTGTTCGTCTTTTGCAGACAAATTTCTTATAATTGCTCTGTCTGATTCCGTTCTTACTGTACCCGTTTCAACAATATACGAATACCATAATTTTTCTAATTCTTTTTCCATAATAATCTCCTTTTATAAATCAAATATGGTTTGTAAACAATATTATAAATCACAAGTGATTTAATGTCAACAAATCATTTATGATTTATGTTAATGTTATTACCGTAATTTGATTTGGGAGTTGAAAATGTGAATTATCAACAAAGAATAAAAGACTTAAGAATAGATAAAGACTTAAAACAAAGTGATGTAGCAAAACTATTAGGTACAACACAGCAGTACTACGGACAATACGAAATAGGAAACAGACCATTAACTATTGAACATTTAATTAAACTGTGTAAATACTACAATGTATCAGCAGATTATATATTAGGTTTTACTGATACATTAAGTGAATTGCCAAAAAAATAATTAAAATTATAATATTTATTTTCGGGAGATGTAAAAATGAGCGATAATCGTGCTATTGGGTACGCTGAAAGACTTTCAAAAATGATACAGGTTGAAACTATTTCAGTACGTGGACAAACAGATATTTCTAAATTCCAGAAACTTCACGAACTTATGAAAGAAGAGTTTTCAGCACTTTTTAGTGTTGTTGAATGTGAAGTAATCAACGGCAGTCTTTTGCTTAAATGGAAAGGCACAGACAGTAGTCTTGAACCTGTACTTTTAATGAATCATCACGACGTTGTTGAAGCAAGTGGTGAGTGGAAATATCCTGCATTTTCAGGCGCAATCGCAGAAGACAGAGTCTGGGGCAGAGGCACACTTGACACTAAAGGTGGACTTTGCACAATGCTTACTGCAGCCGACGAATTGGCTCGTGAGGGCTTTACTCCTCGTCGTGATACATATTTTGTTTCAACTTGCACAGAAGAAACAGGCGGTGAAGGTGGCAACGCTATCTCAAATCTCCTTAAAGAACGCGGAATCCACTTCTATATGGTACTTGACGAGGGCGGTATGATTCTTTATGACCCAATCGGTGGTGCTGACGGTACATTTGCTATGATTGGCGTTGGTGAAAAAGGTTATGTTGACCTTAAATTCATTGCAAAATCAAATGGTGGTCATGCATCCGCACCTGGCAAGAATACCCCTATTGCTCGTCTTGCACAGTTTATTTGTGAGGCAGAAAAAGCACAGATTTTTGATATTCAGATGTCAGATACAGTTAAAGAAATGCTTTCACGCTTCGCACCAACAATGAAAGGTGTTATGAAAACTGCTTGTGGTAATGTTAAAGCATTCAAACCGGTGCTGGAAAAAGTTATGCCAATGATTTCACCATCTGCAGCAGCACTTCTTCGCACAACTCTTGCATTTACTCAAAGCAAGGGCTCTGACGGCTCAAATGTTATTCCACAAGAGGCTTATGTGGTTGGTAATATGCGTTATTCTCACCATCAGGGCAGAGATGCAAGTGTAAACGCAGTTACAGAACTTGCAAAGAAATATGATATTGAAACTATCGTTCTTGATGATGGTGGCGAGTCAAAAATTACTGACTTTAACGGCGAACAGTTTAAGTTCCTTGAAAAAGCCGTTAATACCGTATTCCCACAGTATAAACCAGTACCATATATTATGAACGGTGCAAGTGACTCAAGATATTTCAACCGTGTTTGCGAAAACTGTTTGAGATTTGTTCCATTTAACATTGATAATCAACAGTATGGTAGTGTTCACGGTATTGATGAAAACGTGTTTATCAAATGCTTACCTGAAGCAGTTGATTTCTACAGATATGTAATTAAAGAGGTATAAAATGAACGAAAAAACCGAAAAAAACGGACTTGGCATAAGTGCCAAATCATTTATAGGTGCAATAGTTATTATATTTATACTTATGTGCCTTACTTTTGCCCTTACCTTTATAATACCCGGTGGTGAGTATGCAAGAGTAACTGACGCAAATGGTGTAGAAACAATAGTGACTGACAGTTTCCAGTATGTTGAGGGTGGGCTTCCATTATGGAAATGGATTTTATCACCGTTTCTCGTGCTTGGTGCTGACGGTGGCGGTGCTATAATTGCAGTTATAATATTTTTAATAGTTATTGGTGGTATTTTCACAACTCTTGATAAAAGTGGACTTATGCACTATATGCTTAAAAAGATTGTTCATAAGTTCGGTAATAAACGTTACACATTATTATCCCTTATTGTATTATTCTTTATGGCAATGGGTAGTTTTATAGGCTCATTTGAAGAGTGTGTACCATTAGTACCTATTGTTGTAGGTCTTTCTGTAGCGTTAGGTTTTGACGAACTTACAGGTCTTGGTATTTCAATACTTGCAGCAGGGTGTGGTTTTGCAGCAGGTGTGTGCAACCCATTTACCGTAGGCGTTGCGCAAGAACTTGCCGGACTTCCAATGTTTTCGGGAATGTGGTTGCGTCTTGTTAGCTTTATAGTTATTTACGCGGTTCTTTTGTTCTTTATAAAGCGTTACGCAAAGAAAATTGAAAAGCCAATAAACAATACAAATGCACAAACAGATTTCAAAGAAGACCCTAAAATGAACAAAGCACTAATACTTTTCGTAAGCATTTTAGGTGCAGGGATTTTAATAGTATTAAGTTCTGTTTTCTTAACATTTTTACAGGACTACACAATGATTATTGTTGCCCTTATGTTCCTTGTTGCAGGTGTTATTTCAATAGTTGTAACGGGTATGAATGGTAAAGAAATCTTCAAAAACTTCTTGAATGGTATTGTTACAATTCTTCCTGCAGTGTTTATGATTTTAATGGCAAGTTCAATTAAATATACATTGACTGAAGGCAAAGTGCTTGATACAATCCTTAACGCAGCAGTTGGTATTGCAAATGAATTGCCAAAAGGCGCAGTAATCCTTTTTGTGTATTTAATAGTGCTTGTAATGAACTTCTTTATAAGCTCAGGCTCTGCAAAAGCATTTTTGCTTATGCCTTTAATAGTGCCTATTTGTCAGGTTTTTGATATTTCATCACAACTGTCTGTTATGGCATTCGCATTCGGTGACGGATTTTCAAATGTGCTTTACCCAACAAACCCGGTACTTCTTATAAGCCTTGGCGTAGCAGGTGTAAGTTATACAAAATGGTTTAAGTGGTCAGGCAAAATCCAACTTGCAATACTTGTAGTTACAAGTGCACTACTCCTTTTTGGGTTAAGTATTGGTTATAATTAAATAATTTATAAGGGTGATTTTTCACCCTTATTTTTTTGGATTTTTTATTGTATTTGTTATTCAAAAATGTTATTCTATACCTATAAAACACCATATTAAACAAAAAAATAATGTAACAGTTGTTGGGGACTTTTTATGAAAAATGTTACACTTTTAGACACTTACGAGCAAAACGCATTCAACCTTGAAAAAAAGTATCTTAAATTACTTGAGCCCGATAAACTCTTAAAGGGCTTTTGCGAAATCGCGGGTATAGACCTTAATGCCACAAAATATGGTGGCTGGGAAACTTCTGCTATTCAGGGGCATACTTTAGGCCATTATCTTACCGCAACCGCACAAGCCTTTGCTTCATCAGGTGATGAAGAATTTAAGAAAATTACAGATTATATGGTGTCAGTACTCTCAAAATGTCAGGCAGAAAACGGATATCTTGCGGCAATCCCTGAAAGTCATTACACAAAACTTGAAAATGGTGATACAGAAGGCACTTGGGTGCCTTGGTATTCACTACATAAAATCCTTGCGGGACTTGTTAGCGTATATGAGTTTACAGAAAATAAACAAGCGTTAGAAGTTGCGTCAAAATTAGGGGACTGGGTGTATAGCCATACATCAAAATGGACTCCCGATATACAAAAAAACGTATTGAGTATTGAATACGGTGGAATGAATGATGCACTTTATGACCTATATAAGTTCACAAAAAGTGAAAAACATTTGTCAGCGGCTCACAGTTTTGACGAAATCACACTTTATGAACCACTTTATAATAATGAAGACATTCTTAATGGTAAGCACGCTAATACTACAATTCCTAAAATCAAAGGTGCTCTTAACCGTTATTTAGTGACGGGTGAAGATTACTATTTGCAAGTTGCCAAGAATTTCTGGGACATTGTAATTAATAATCATACTTACATTACAGGTGGTAATAGTGAATGGGAACATTTTGGTGAACCCAAAATTCTCGACGGTGAGCGCACAAATTGTAACTGTGAAACCTGCAACACATACAATATGTTAAAACTTACCCGTGATTTATTTAAGATTACAGGTGACACAAAATATGCCGATTATTATGAAAACACTTTTATAAATGCAATACTTTCATCACAAAATCCTAAAACGGGAATGACAACATATTTTCAACCAATGGCAACGGGATATTTCAAGGTTTACAGTTCACCAACTGACCATTTCTGGTGTTGCACAGGGTCGGGTATGGAAAACTTTTCAAAACTTTCAGACAGTATCTATTTTTATAATGATGAAAGCCTTTATATAAACCGTTTCACATCTTCAAAAATAATCTGGCAAGAAAAAAACCTTGAAATTACACAAAATGCTGATTTGCCAACTGTAAAAATAACTGTAAATGGCTCAAACAAGGCGAAAATAGTGTTTCGTGTTCCTGATTGGACAAATAACCCAACTGTAAAAATCAACGGTGAAAAAGTTGAATATAAGGCAAAAAATAACCTTATTGTTCTTGAAAAAGATTGGAATAACGACACAATCGAATACACCTTGCCAATGAGAATAACAGTACATAAATTGCCCGATAATGAAAACGCAGTTGCATTCAAATATGGTCCATGGGTGTTAAGTGCCGATATGGGTACAAATAAAATGGAAACAGATGTAACTGGGGTAAATGTTACAATCCCAATGAAAGATGAAACTATTTCAGATGTGCTTGTAATTGAAAATGGTACAATCGAAAACTGGATTGAAAATATCAATAAAAATCTTGTGAAAAATGAAAATGAACTCGTTTTTACTCTTAAAGGCACAAATCAAAAACTTATGTTCTTACCACACTATAAGCAACACAAAAACCGTTACGGCATATATTTTCACCTTGAAGAAAAGGGGAGCGCAAAATGAAAACTATGGAAAAAATCGCAAAAACAGAACAAAAACAAATTGCCCGTCTGCAAAAAATGCAAACGGGTGGCAGTAGTAAGTATTTCTTTATTCTGTTAATGCTTATTGCAATCGTTAATATTCTTGACGAAGTTACAAGTAACTTAACCGTTACCGTGCAATCTTCGTTCATTACCGAGTTTTTTGTAAATAATCCATTTATGGGTAAATATTATACTTATGAAGACGGTCTTGCACTTCATTCAGGTATTGCTGTTTTCACTTATGTTTTGGGACTTTTCACACCATTCTATAAAGCACTTGCAGATAAATGGGGCAGAAAACCATTGTTTGCAATCTCAACACTTGGTATGGCAATGGGACTTTTAGTAATCAATTTGTCAACAAGTTACATAATGTTCCTTGTTGGCTTTGCAATTATAAGTTTCTTTATGGGTCACGATATTCAGATTATCTACATTCTTGAAGAAGCTCCCGATAAACACCGTGCAAAGATATATAGTTTTCTTAAAAGTTTTGGTATTTTAGGTGTTATTTTAATTCCTACACTTCGCGATATATTAATGGGTGATGACGCTACAAAATGGCGTAATATTTTCTTAGTACCATCTTTAATCGGCTTTGTTGCAGTAGTTTTAGTGCTTATCTTTGCAAAAGATACAAAGGTGTTTATAAGCGAAAGAATTGCATATCTTTCACGCCCTTACGAAGAAAGACAAGCAGAAAAAGAACTGCTTAAACAACAAAAACAAGCACAGCGAAATCAGTCAGGTGTGTTTAATGGTGTTAAGTATATCTTCTCAAATAAAGATACAAAAATGCTTATTATTGCACATATCATATTCGATTCCGCAATGCCTGCAATCGCACTTTATTTTGAATCCTCAATGCACAGCGCAGGTATGAGCACGGGTGAAATCACAAAGGCTCTGTTTATGGTTCCCGTTATTTATGCTTCAATAACGTTCCTTTCAGGCTTTATTGCAGACAAGGCGGGCAGAAAAACAACCGTAAACCTCTTTTCGTTCACCTGTGTTGCAGGCTATATCCTGTTTGTGGCAGGCATTCTTAAAGGCTGGAATCCTTACCTCATAGGCTCGTTTGCAGGTCTTTATCAGGGTTCATACTGGATAGGCAGAGACTATATGAACGTTATGATGACCGAAAAAGTACCCACGGATATCCGTGCATCGGTTGTCGGTGCAGAGGGTTTGCTGGTTATCATCGGTCTTGTTGTCGGTTACGCAAGCACAATAATCGGTATGGTCATTCTGCCTGCCGTATGGTGGGCTTGTCTTGCGGTATCGGTACCCACGGTCAGCGTTGCCGCAATTCTGTTTGCTCTTAAGGTTAAAGAAACCAAGGGAGTAAATCTTGACACAATAGAATAAAAACACAGCAGGGCACTCTTTCGTCAAAGAGTGTCCTGCTGCTTTTTGGGGATTATTTTAAAGGTGTATCATCAT
>CALBKQ010000202.1 GCA_937895645.1 uncultured Clostridia bacterium | reverse complement strand
GCTTGATGATGAATAAAGAAATTTTTGAAAAATTAGCAGAATTGGAAATTGAATATAAAAAAATTGAGCACCCTGCTGCATTCACAATGGAAGAAATTGAGGAATATCACCTTACTGAAAATGGTCATATCCCAAAAAATCTTGTTCTTCGTGATGTTAAGGGTACTCGCAATATGCTTGTTGTTCTTCACGGCGACAAAAGGGCAAACTTGCAGTTAATCCGTGCAGAAATTGACTCAACAAAGTTAAGTTTTGCATCTGATGAAAGATTAGATAAATACCTAAAGGTTGAAAAAGGTTCTGTATCCCCTTTCGGCGTTATTTATGATACTGAAAAAGAACTTGAAATCTATTTTGACGCAGATTTGAAGAAAGAAGACATTGTTGGTTGTCACCCTAATGACAATACTGCAACTGTATTCTTAAAATTCGAAGACCTTGTGAAGTATGTGAAATCTTGCGGTCACACCATTTCTTACATAAAGGTATGAAAAACATAGGACTTTATTTACACATTCCATTTTGTAAATCAAAATGCCCATACTGTGATTTTTACTCATTTTCGGGTAAAGACGAGCAAAAAGACCAATATACAAGTGTTTTGAGAGAAAAGATTTTGTCAAGTATATCTACTTTACAGAGCGATACTGAGTGTAAAGCCAATACACTTTACATCGGTGGTGGAACTCCGTCAGTTTTAGGTGCAAAAAATCTCGAAAACCTTGTAAATGCGTGCAATTCAGGTTTTTTAACAGATGATGCTGAAATTACAGTTGAGTGTAATCCTTATGGTTTAGACGAAGATTTTTTCAAAGCTTTATATGATTGCGGAGTTAATAGAATTTCTCTGGGACTTCAGTCTGCTGTCGATAGTGAAAGACGAATTCTTGGCAGATTAAGTGACAGAAATCAAGTTGAAAAGGCAGTTAAAACTGCTCAAAAAGTGGGTTTTAATAACATTACTCTTGATGTTATGTTGGGTGTCCCAGAGCAAACTGAAAAATCACTTCAAGGAACTTTGGATTTTTGCGTTTCTCTTGGTGTGCCACACATAAGTGCTTATATGCTTAAACTTGAAGAAAATACTCACTTTTACAAAAATCAAAACAAGTATAATTTTCCTGACGACGATTTAACTGCAGACATGTACTTGCAGATGTGCGAAACTCTTGAAAATCAAGGGATTATGCAATATGAAATCTCAAATTTTGCAAGAAAGGGATTCGAAAGTCGTCACAATCTTAAATATTGGCATTGTGAAGAGTATTTAGGATTAGGTCCTTCGGCACATTCATTTTTAGACGGTAAACGTTTTTATTATGACCGTGATTTTAACGCATTTATGAATGGCGCCACCCCTATCGACGACGGTTTTGGTGGAGATTTTACAGAATATGCAATGCTGAATCTTCGTTTAGTTGAAGGACTTAATGAAAATAAAGTTTTAGAGCGTTTTGGGCATAATATTCCAAAAGAAGTATACGAAAAATCAAAAATTTTCATTGACAATGGGTATATACTCAAAAATGAAAATGGTTTAGCGTTAACCCGAAAAGGATTTTTGATGTCTAACAGCATTTTAGCTGATATTTTGTAATAGGATGTGAACTTATGAACTGGTTTTACAAATTAATTGCTTTAATTATGACGCTTTTCATTCATTTCCCTGTAGGTGAAATTGCATCATATTCTACTGTTGATGAAAATGCTTCTCTTGTATTTACTGTGCTTTCTGATGTTCATATTGAGGGCAACAATAAAGACCGTTTTGCACTTTTTGGTAAAGGTCTTGCAGACATTAACTCTACTAAAAGAAATGACGCTCTTGTTTTTCTTGGTGACAACACAATGAATAATCAAGTTGTTGAACTTGGTGCATTTTATGAACTTTTAACAGAACACATTACAATTCCCAATATTCTTATGGTTACTGGCAATCACGACCTTTGTCCAAGTGATTACAATACAGGTGATTACGAGGACTTAAGAGAAAGATTTTTTGCCTATAAAAATGAATACATTAAAACACCATATGATGACCGCGTTTATTACAGTTATGAAATTAAGGGCTATAAATTTATTGTGTTAGGCACAGAATCTGATGCAGGAGTGCAAGAAGATATTTCTGACGAACAGTTTGCTTGGCTTGAAAGTGAACTGAAGAACGCAGAAGAAAGTGAGAAAGCCGTATTTATTTTTAATCATTTCCCACTTAATAACACCTGGGCTGACGTATGGCCTGAAGGTCATATCGGCGAAGATAGTGACCGACTTTACAATCTTTTCACACAGTGTGAAAATAGAATTTACTATTTTTCAGGTCACTTACATATGGGACTGTTTGAGGATTGGCGTGGTATTATAACAGATGGTAACATTACTTTTATAAATGTACCTAGTTTCGGTTCGGAAAATAATGCTATTAATGCTGACATTAAAGATGTTGGCTTGGGGCTTCAAGTTGAAGTTTATAAGGACCATATGGTTATACGTTCTCGCAATTTTGCAAAACACGAATGGACAAACATTGAATACAAGTTTGAGTGGTAAATCTATAAATTGACAACATTTCTTTATTATGATAAAATATTAAATTGTGCGTTGCACAAATATTAAAAGAATTGAGGTGGATAGAATGCCTATTAAAATTGACGACCAATTACCAGCAAGACACAACTTAGAGTTAGAG
>CALBKQ010000201.1 GCA_937895645.1 uncultured Clostridia bacterium | reverse complement strand
TATCGTAAGTGTCTACCCCGTCCATAAGTACTGTGCCTTCATCTGATTTATAAATACCCGCAGCAGTTTTAAGAAGCGTTGTTTTACCTGCACCATTGTAGCCGATAAGACCATAAATTGATGATGGTTCAACCTTGAATGATATATTTTCAACTGCTGTAAAGTCGCCGAATTTTTTAGTTACATTTACAAATTCAATCAATTTATTCAACTCCTTTGAAAACTTCTTTAATAATTGCAGTAATTTTTTCTTCACTTGCACCCATCTGTTTTGCACTTATAAGTGCATTTTTTACTGCATCTAAAGATTGTTCAAGATAAATATTCTGTGATTCTGCGTTTCCGCTGATGAATATACCTTTACCCGCAACAGAGTAAATTACCCCTTGTGCTTCCAGCTCTGATAAAGCACGTTTGACAGTGTTAATATTAATGCCTAACTGGGCAGAGAACTGTCTTAAAGATGGTAGCTGGTCATCTTTTTTGAGAACTCCCCTATTTATGTCAAGCACTATTTGTTCTTTAATCTGCTCATAAATGGGAGTTCTTGAGTGGTAATCGAGAAATATATTCACCTGTATCACCTCCTGAAACTATCTGTAATAACTGTGCTATTTCGATTAGCACAGTTATATAGTACACCCATATTTTTCTTTTGTCAATAAATTTTTGTAAAAATTTGTATTTCTTAATAAAATCTTAAAAATTTCAATTAACACAAAAAAATGGTGGGAACTAAACTAAAGCTCCCACCCTAAATAAATTCAACTATTCATTTTCTTTTCTTACTGTTTTGTGCCGATTTATTCTTACAAGAAGAATAACCACAGCAGTTATAGCAACCAATACTGTTAAAATAATTGGCACTGCATATTCAACCATTGGGTGCATATACGGTGAAACAATATCAGTTTCAGGTAATTCATAAAGTTTTGACCCGTCATTATTGCCATAAGGTATTCTCACAACGCTTATTGAATAACTACCCATATCGTATGAGATTGTGTTATCTTTAACTTCCAACGCAGTTTCAGTCGGCGCTACGTGAAGTTGCTCGTCAAAATCGTTATATGCAGATTTGAACTTTTCTGTCATATACTGCACGGTGGGATTATTCACATTCTTAAATCCTTCAAGCTGAATGTCAAAATTATATGTTTTGCTTGTTGTATTAACAAGTTTCACATAAACAACCTTATTTGCTATATCAACTGTCGAGGATTGATAAATACCCTCGTTTTCCATATCAAAATCAGTTGAAATATAATTTGTGCCCATATTATTTGCAAAAATCATTTGTGAGTAATAATCTGCAGTTAAAAGCAAATTCTGTGAATCAAACCAGATAAGAGAAGTTTTTTCACTATGAGCATTACGCTTTGCAAGTGACCATTTATATGATGCCATCTGCACAACGTCTGCATTCTTTTCAAGCCCTAATAAAAATGCACTGTTTTCAAGAGCTGACCATATATTGTTTGTTGTGACAAATGTGCCTATTCCGTCAGCATTTGATACAAAAGAATCAACTACCACCTGTGCACCGCTACGCTCATAATCGTCATACTTATGAACATTTCGGTAAAGGTCTACTTTGCCTTTGCCATAATATTCATTTATAATTGCATTTTTATAGGTCGTATTTATACTTTCTTGTGAGTTATCTGTATTTGTAATGATTTTGATTTGCGGATATGTTTCACTAACTGCCTCATATACAGTGTTGAAACGAGTCCAGTAGTCCTCGTCAATTACTTCGTCATCAAGTGCGATATATTTAAGAACAAACGGTTTTGCGTGACCATCTTCAACGCGTTTTGCGCCCCAAACAGTAGTCTCGTCACCTGTTGCGTACTCAATAAAATCAAGAACATTCTGCACATAAGGCTCGATTTCAGGTGTTTCGGGATTTTCGTCTGTTGATTCATCATCAATGTCAGTTGTTTCTTCATCTATAAGTTTTTCAACCTGATTTTCCTCTGTTGGTTCTGTATTTTTAATACTCATAACGGGAACAGGTGTTGCACCTAAATCTTCACAAAGTACAAGATATTCGAAAAATCCCATTGTGTTAGGATTTACATAAAATCTGCCATTTTCATTGTATGTTGTACTGATTTGTTTTCTTGTTTCAAGTGGACCTATAGTATCTTTCCAACCGTAAGTGTTGCCCTGTTCATCAACGAAAATATTTTCACCGAACTTTATAAATGATGGTGAAAGTTCCTCAATTGCGTCATACAGGTCTGGTCTTAAACTTATATATTTACCATTGCCATAACTACCCTTTGGCACAAGAGATACAGAATCCAAATAAAAATTGCCGTTACCGTTAAATTTGATAAGTAATGAGCCATCTGCAGTAACCTCTGACTTGATTTCAAGGCTTACTTTAGTCCAGTCTGTGCAATTATCAATATTAAACTCATATTCTTCAGTATTACCCTTTGCATTAAGTAAAACGCTCATTGTTCCTACATAGTCAATATTCTTGAAAAATGCAGAAAAAGCATAAATTTCGTTTTCCTTAAATCCCATATCAGCAATCCAGGTTCTACGGCTGTTGAACTGTGCACTTTTATTGTTAAAGATTTCAGAATAACCCACATTTTCAGCAGTACCGCTACCTTTTACAGAAATGTGAAGATAGTTTGCATTATTGTCATTCATTTTTTCTTCAGTTGCAACTGCGTAGCCGATATCTTTAAGATTCCACCCTGCTGTAGCATTATTTGCACACTCAAAAGAGTTGTTATTTACAAGTTCTGATACAAGGCCACCATTAAGGGCATAACCTGAATTATCAAAAGATACACCATAAAGATTATCACTTAATTTATATGAAATATTATCAGCCGAAATGGTAAGTGTAGGATTGATTTTTTCAGACATACTGCTACCTGTAAATGAAAAAACAACAGTCATTATTAAAACAAGTGTCATAATAAGTGATACAATCTTTTTCATTTGGCTGACTCCTTTTCAAAATAGTTATTACATACATTCATATTTTAACAATAATATGGTAATCTGTCGAGTATTTTTTGCAAAATTTTACACGCATTTATTGATTTTTTCTCTATTAAAATATATAATTTTCTTGATATAAATATTAAAGGGGATTATTATGCATAAGAAAAAGGTTTATACTATAGCCAATGCCCATCTTGATACTATATGGAGTTGGGATTTCGAAACAACAGTCAGCAAATATATTTATAACACTCTTAACGAGAATTTTCAGCGATTCCAGAAATACCCTGAATACAAATTCAATTTTGAGGGCTCATACCGTTATGAGTTAATGAAAGAATACTACCCCCAGATGTGGGAAAAGATGAAATCTTATATTGCAGAGGGCAGATGGAATGTTTGTGGTAGTGCCTTTGAAAACGGTGATGTTAATGTGCCATCACCTGAAGCACTTTTCAGAAATATTCTTTTAGGCAACGAGTATTTCCAAAAAAACTTCGGCAAACGCAGTTGTGATATTTTTCTTCCTGACTGTTTTGGTTTTGGATATGCCTTACCGAGTATTATGCACCACGCAAATCTTAAAGGTTTTACTACACAAAAACTCACTTGGGGTTCAGCTTATGGTGTGCCATTCGACCTTGGCAAATGGTATGGTGTTGACGGAAACTACGTTTATGCAAATACAAATCCCGGTTCATATGATAAAACTCTCACTAAGGTAAGAGAAAATGACAATGTAGTAAAAAAACTTAATGAAAATAGCCAGTATTCACTTGATATGACTGCGATTTTTCACGGTGTTGGTGACCGTGGCGGTGCACCAAAAGAGCCATCAGTTAAAACTGTTTGCGACGAAATCAAGTTAAATGACCAAAGCGATATAGAGGTATTATCTGCACCTGCTGACAAAATATTCCATGATATTGATGCTTTACCTGAAGAAATAAAGCAGAAACTCCCCGTATGGAACAATGAACTTGTTATGACAAACCACGCAGTTGGCGGTTACACTTCCCGTGCTATCGGTAAACGTTGGAACAGACGAAACGAAGAAATTGCAGATATGGCAGAACGTGCTTGTGTTACTGCAAATGTTATTGGTGGTTATGAATATCCACAAAACGAACTTACAAAAGCATGGAAGCGTGTTATTGCGCACCAGTTCCACGACGATTTACCGGGAACATCAGTTCAACGAGCATACCGCAGAAGCTGGAACGACTATGCAATGTCACTTAACCAGTTCACAAATGAATATGAGGGTGCAGTAAAAAGAATCTGTTCCCTTCTTGACACTTCTTTTGCCAAA